>JBKJLP010000131.1:0-5674 GCA_046596735.1 Mycobacteriales bacterium
CGCGAGCACGGCGGAGATCGACTCGAAGCGGTCGGGCTGCATGGAGCGCAGCAGCGAGCGCATCGGCCCGCCGTCGAGCTGGAAGACCCCCAGGGTGTCACCGCGGGCCAGCAGCTCGTAGGTCTTCTTGTCCGTCAGCGGCAGCGTCTCGAGAACCACGGTCTCGCCGCGGTTGGTCTCGATGTGCTTGAGGCAGTCGTCCAAGACGGTGAGGTTGCGCAGGCCCAGGAAGTCCATCTTGAGCAGGCCGAGCGACTCGCAGGCCCCCATATCGAACTGGGTGATGATCGCGCCATCGGATTCGCGCCGATGGATCGGGATGACATCCAGCAGCGGCTCGCGGCACAAAATGACGCCGGCGGCGTGCACGCCCCACTGACGCTTGAGGCCCTCAAGTCCGCGGGCCGTGTCGACCACCGACTTCACGTCGGGGTCGGACTCATACAGCGCCCGGAATTCGCCAGCCTCGCCGTAACGCTTGTGGGTCGGATCGAAGATGCCCGACAGCGGCAGGTCCTTGCCCATGACCGGCGCCGGCATCGCCTTGGTCACCTTGTCGCCCATCGCAAACGGATAGCCGAGCACCCGGCTGGCGTCCTTGACCGCCTGCTTGGCCTTGATCGTGCCGTACGTGATGATCTGGCTGACGCGCTCTTCGCCGTACTTTTCGGTGGCGTAGCGGATCATGTCGCCACGGCGACGCTCGTCGAAGTCAAGGTCGATGTCGGGCATCGAGATGCGCTCGGGGTTGAGGAAGCGCTCGAAGAGCAGCTTGTGCTCGATCGGGTCGAGCTCAGTGATCCGCAGCGCGTAGGCGACGAGACTGCCGGCGGCTGACCCGCGGCCGGGGCCGACGCGGATGCCGCTCTCCTTGGCGTGGCGACACAGGTCGGCGGTGACCAGGAAGTAGCCCGGAAAGCCCATGTTGCAGATGACGTCGACTTCGTAGTCAGCCTGCACCCGGTGGGTTTCGGGCACCCCTCCGGGGAAGCGGTCGGCCAGCCCGCGGTGCACGGCTTCGCGCAACCAGGTCTGCTCGGTGTAGCCCTCGGGTACATCGACCCGCGGCATCAGGTCGGCGCCCTCGTTGAAGGTCATCTCGCAGCGCTCCGCGATGAGCAGCGTGTTGTCGCAGGCGTCCGGGAACTCCGACCACAGATCGCGCATCTCGCGTGGGGTCTTGAGGTAGAAGTCCTGCGCGTCGAACTTGAACCGGTTGGGGTCGGCCATCGTCTTGCCCGACTGCACACAGAGCAGGACTTCGTGGGCGCGGGCGTCCTCCGGCGCGGTGTAGTGCAGGTCGTTGGTGGCGACGAACGGCAGATTCATCTCGCGGGCGAGGCGGATGAGGTCCTTCTGGGCCCGCCGCTCGATGCCGATGCCGTGATCCATCAGCTCGCAGTAGAAGTTGTCCGCGCCGAAGATGTCGCGGAACTCCCCCGCCGAGCGCTTAGCCGCCTCGTAGTTGCCCATCCGCAGATAGGTCTGGATCTCGCCGGACGGACAGCCGGTGGTCGCGATCATGTCGACGTTAGGGCGGACGTGCTCGGCCAACAGTTCCTTGTCCATGCGGGGCTTGTAGTAGTAGCCCTCCAGGCTGGCCAGGCTGGAGAGCCGGAACAGCCGATGCATGCCTTCGGTGCTCGTGGCGAGCATCGTCATGTGCGTGTAAGCGCCACCGCCCGAGACGTCGTCCTCCCCACCGTCGCCCCAGCGAACCCGGGACTTCTCGAAGCGACTTCCCGGCGCGACGTAGGCCTCGATGCCGATGATCGGCTTGACCCCGTGGGTGGTGGACTTCTTCCAGAAGTCGTAAGCGCCGAAGACGTTGCCGTGATCGGTCATCGCGAGCGCCGGCATACCGAGCTCAGCGGTCTTGGCGAACAGATCGTCCAGCCGCGCGGCGCCGTCGAGCATGGAGTACTCGGTGTGCACGTGCAGGTGCACGAACGAGTCTGCCGCGCTCACATCGCTCCTACGGTTTGCGTACGCCAGTGATCAGCGTCGGTCCGAGGGGAAGGCGGGCCGTGCTGTGCTGTTCGGTGTGGTGCAAGGGACGACTCTGCCACGCGACGGCGACATTGGGCCGCCGACGCTCCGAGGCGCGTTAGCGTCTCGCCCGTGACCACCGTGGCAGATACCCGGACCGCTCCGCCCGTCGGCCGCTGGCTGGCGGGATTCGCCCTCGCGGTGATCCTCGGTCACCACGTCGGGACCCTCTTCAAGCCGCTCGGCACCCTCGGCGCAGACACCGAATGGGCCGACTGGATCGACCTGACCGTCCCGTACGCCGTCGTGGGAACGGCGCTGACGGTGTTGCTACGAGCGGGGGCGGACCGCCGGGCCTGGCTGCTCGCCGCCGTCGGCGCAGTCGTCTACGTACAGGGCCACGGCATCCACCTCGCCGCCAACAGCATCGGCAATGCCCGCGGCAACGCCCAGCCGGTACACCTGTGGGACGAGGTCGTGGGGCACTACATCTGGTACGCCGGGCTCTACCTGCTGGTGTGGGCGCTGGCGCGCGCGGTCCCGAGGGTCCCCGCCGGCCCGGCGAGCTGGCCGCTCGCCGCTCTGTTCGGGCTGACCTTGACGACGAACGGGATCGAGGGCGGGACGGCGTTGTTCACCCTCGCAGTGGCTGTCGCGTTCACTGCCTGCGCACTGCGCCGCCACGACCCCCGGATGTGGCTGGCCTTTGGCCTGTCCGCCGTACTCATGATCGGCTGGGGTGCTTACTGGCAGGGGTTCCCGCAGTTCAGCGAACTGGGCTGGATATGACCACACTCGACGGCAGGCACGTCCTGGTCACCGGCGGCTCGGAGGGGATCGGTCTGGAGGCCGCCCGCCTGCTGCTCACCTGCGGCGCCACGGTCACCGTCCTGAGCCGCTCGGCGGACAAACTCGCCGCCGCGCAGGTCGAGGTCCCCGGCATCCGGACGGTCTCCTGTGACGTCACCGACGAGGTGGCGCTGACGGCGGCCGTCGCCACTCTCGAGCCTGTCGACGTGCTCATCGCCGCGGCCGGCGGCGCCGAACCGGGTCACTTCCTCGAGCTGTCTTTCGACGCGTTGCGCAGCCAGCTCGACGTCAACTACCTCGGCAGCGTGCATGCCGTGCGCGCCGTGCTTCCCGGAATGCTCGAGCGCGGCCACGGCCACGTGGTCCTGGTCTCCTCGGTCGCCGCGCTGTGCGGGGTGTTTGGTTACGGCGGCTACTCCCCCGCCAAAGCCGCGCTGGTCAACCTGGCCGAGGTCCTCACCGCGGAGTACGCCGACCGCGGCCTCACTGTGGGCGTCCTCTACCCGCCGGACACGATCACCCCCGGATTCGAGCGGGAAAATGTGACCAAGCCGGCCGAGACCGTGGCCGTGTCCGCTTCGATCAAGCCACTCCCGGCGCCCGTGGTCGCGCGCGCGCTGGTGAAGGGCATCGAGCGCAACCGGCGGACCATCACCGCCGATCCCGCGAGCGCCCTGCTGGCCCGCGCTACGAGCGTGTTTGCTCCTGCCGTACGGCTGTCGATGCGGCGTACGGTCCGCAAGACCGGCGCAGCTAGGGCGCCCAGGGGGCGCTGACCAGACTCTCGTCCAGGGCCTTCCCCGGGCCGCATGCGGTCGAGCGGTAATCGTCGGACATCGTCGGGTACACAACCAGCCAGTACGTCCGGGCGAGCCGACGCGCCTGGATTGCCGTGGCCCCCAGCATGCGGGCGGTGTCCGCGTCGCGCTGCAGCGCCTGACACTCGGTAACGGCCTCCTGAGTCTCGCCGCGCATGTGCATGGCTTCGTGGGTGAGCACGTGCACGGCGATGACCTCGTCCTCGCTGGGTCGGGTGCGGTGCTTGGCGTAGCTCCGCAGACCGTGACAGGCCTGCCGCTTCAGCAACGTCTGCGGCTCCGGGACGCCGTCGAGGTCAAAGCGGACCCAGCCGAGCTCCTGCCCCATGTCGATCAGGGCGGCCGCATTGGTCTGACAGTGCACGGCGACCCGATGCCCGACGAGCCGACTGGCGACCGACTCCAACTGCCGCTCCTGCAGATGCCGGCGGGCCACCGGGAGTTCGAACGCCACTCCCAAGGACACCAGCAACACCAGTGACCAGACCGGTAGGTCGCGGGGGCGGCCCAGGCCGTCCGTCCTCCTCCTCGTCCAGCGACCGATGACCGCGGCCGCGGCCGCGAACGCAGCGAGGCCGAGCAGGCTGCTCAGGGACATCTGGCGGATATCGGCACGCCGCCAGCGCGACTGGACCGGTCGCCACCACGCACCGGCGTCGCGACGGGCAGAATGCGCAGGTGCGCCTCCTTCTGCTCCCGCTGACCGTGTCCCTCCTGCTGCTCGGCTCGCCCGGGATTGCCCTGGCCGATGAGCCACACCCGACGGGTACCGAGATCCTCAGCGTCCTGCCGCCGGGCAACTCAGGCTTCTACTCGGGGACAGGGCAAGCGCAGGGCAAGCTGAACGGCAACTACGGGCCGCACACCGACGATCAGCGCGAGGATTACTGGACCGGCAAGTACAAGAGCGGCCTGTTCACCCCGCCCGGTGACGCGCCGCTCGAGCCCAAGCCGGGCGTACGCATTGACCGTGACGCCAAGGGCGTCCCGGTGGTGCGCGCGGACACCGACGCCGACCTGTGGTGGGGAGCGGGCTACGCCGCCGGCCAGGATCGGCTGTTCCTCGCTGACGCCGTCCGGCGCTACGCCCGCGGGACCTACTCCGAACTCGTTGGCCCCAGCGGCCTGCAGATCGACAAGGAGGCCAGGCAGGCGACCTACAGCACCGCGGAGTACGACGCGATGCTCAAGGCGCTGCCCGCCTCGTCGCAGACCGCGGTCACTGCGTACGCCGAGGGTCTGAACGCCTGGGTGAGCAAGGTGCGGGCCGATCCGCGGCTGCTGCCCGCCGAGTACGCGCTACTCACGACGCTGCCCGAGCCGTGGACGGTGACCGACACGCTGGCCGCCGGGGTGCTGATCACTCGCTTCGTGGCCAGTGCAGGCGGTGATGAGTTCCGGCTCGTCGAAACCCTGCGTGCACTGGAAACGGCGTTAGGAAAAACCGAAGGCCGCAAGGCTTTCCTGGACCTCAACTGGCCGCAGGACACCAAGGCCCCGACCACGGTGCCCGCTGCTGACGGCGCCTTCCCCAACGGGCTCACGCGGACCGCAGCCCAGCAGCGCGCTGACTTCGACAAAGCTGCGGACTACGCACTGTCCCTCCCGCCGGAGCTCGGTCGGGGGCTCAGCGCCGGCGTCCCCGCGATCCCCGGCAAGGGCACGCAGGACCCGGACGCGTTTCCGTACAAGACCGGCACCGCCGCAGGCGCCGCCATGACGCCGGCGCAGAAGTACTCTCCCGCCGAGTCGCTCGTCGCGTGGGCACGGTCCCTGCACGGCGGGTCCTACCAAATCGCGGTGGCACCGTCGCGCACCTCAACCGGCGGGGCGATGCTCGAGAGCGCACCGCAGTTGGGCTACTCCTACCCGGCGACCCTGTGGGAGTTAGAGGTGCACGGCGCAGGCTACGACGCGCGCGGCGTCTCCGTTCCAGGCATCCCGACGGTCGGGATCGGCTACGGCGCGCGCACCGCATGGGCGCTGACCACTGGCAACAGCAAGACGATCGACACCTACATCGAAACCGTCCGTCGTACGACCGCCGGGGCGATGCA
>JBKJLP010000161.1:0-3056 GCA_046596735.1 Mycobacteriales bacterium
CGAGGCCGGTGAACAGCTCCGCGGCCTCGAACCCGACGCCGGTGAACAGCTCCGCGGCCACCCGGACGATCTCGTCGCGCTTGGCCTGCCGGTCCACAGGGCGGCGGTTTGCAGGCATACCGCGACTGTATCTTGACTGACGCTCAAGAGGCAGTATGTTTTCTTGCATGACGTTCAAGAGCGCTGAGGAGTTCTTCACCTCCCAGAGTGTGCGCTGCGCCGCCCGTGTCTACCGGCCCGCTGCGGATGAGCAGTCGCGCCCGGTCGTGGTGATGGGGCACGGCTTCGGCGGCGTCCGGGCGCTGCGCCTGTACGCCTACGCCGAGCGGTTCGCCGACGCTGGCTACGTCGTGGTGGTCTTCGACTACCGGGGCTTCGGCGAGAGCGACGGCGCACCCCGCCAAGTCCTTGACGTGGGGATGCAGTTGCAGGACTGGCGCGCAGCGCTGCAGTTCGCGAGGGCACTACCGGGCGCCGACCCGCAGCGGGTCGTCGCCTGGGGCACCTCGTTCGGCGGCGGCCACGTCATCACGCTCGCCGGCCGGGGGGAGCCGCTCGCCGCGATCATCGCCCAGGTCCCGCACGTCAGCGGCCCCGCTGCCGTCCGCGCGACCGGGCTGCGCTCCTCGCTCCGCCTGGCGCCGCTCGCGCTGCGCGACCAGGCTGCGGCGCTCCTCGGTCGCGATCCCGTGTACGTCGACGCCGTGGGGCTGCCTGGAAGTACCGCCGTCATGACCAGCCCTGACGCTGTGCCCGGCCTCGACAAACAGATCGCCGCATCAGGGCTCGCGCCGGGCGACTACCCGCAGCACGTCGCTGCCCGGATCGGCCTCACGATCGGCAGGTACTCCCCGATCCGGCACGCCTCCCGCGTCAGCTGCCCGGCGCTGATCCAGATCGCCGCCCACGACGCCGTGACGCCCCGCGCTGTCGCGGAGAAGGCCGCGGCGCGGATGGTCGACGCGACTGTCCACATCTACGACTGCGGCCACTTCGACCCCTACGTCGAGCCGTACTTTGCCACCACCCTCGCCGACCAGCTGGCCTTCCTCACCACCCACGTCCCTGTCAGCCCCGTTACGGAGGAGCGCGCCACCCCTGCCCTTGGAGCCGAGTAGCAGCGGGACGCTAGCGATGACCCGCGTACGGCCGATCGAGCGTCCCGGACGTGTTTCGTCATTAACGCGGGCCGTCAAGGGTGCCGATGGTCGCGACGGATGCGAACGGCGTAGCAGTCGGTCGTGGAGACCCGCTCACAAGCGTCGGGGGGCGGCTGCCGCCCCTCGAGCTGAACGTCCTCATCTGCCGCCGGCCGCGTACGCGCTAAGGGCACCTTTGCGCCGCGGAGCATCACCTCTTACGGGTGCTGACCGGCCCGTTGTGCCCGGTCCGCGCTGAAGGTCTGTGGGGCCCCGCGCACCACCGGGTTGGGCTACCGGCTGGCCGTGGCGTCGGGGAGGGCGGACGGGAAACCGCCTCCGCAGAGCGACAGGACGTCGTCAGTGGAGGCCAACGCCGCGACGACGGCTGGATGGGGTGAGGCGAACACGTCGAGGTAGTCGCACTCGCCAACGTCTGGTCGTACCGGCCAGGCCAGCCGTTCCTCGGTCAGGGAGAACTGCGCGTCAACGCCTGCCTTGTTGCCGCGCGGATCCAGGCGATGCCACGACTCTTCGAGGTACACAGCCGTCAGACCGTGCACGTCGAACCGCTCCCCGTCGTCAGTCAGTCGCTGGTAGCAGAGTCCGGTCGGTACGCCCTGAGCTCGAAGCAGCGCGGTGAGCAGATGCGCCTTGGCGAAGCAGAGCCCCACGCCTTCACGAAGGACTTGGGAGGCGGACAGCGTCATGCGCGGGTCCTGAACGTCCCAGGAGTGACCGATGTCGTCTCTGACGAACTCGAATGCGACCTTGACGAAGTCCACGTCATCGGGATGGCCTTGGCGCAGCCGGGTGGCCTGCAGCACCACGTCCGGGTCCATGTGGTCGATGACGGAATCGGCCAGCAAGTAGGCCCCTGGCTCCGACGCTTGTAGTTGCAGCACCGGCTAAGGCTAGCGAGAAGGCCCGACTGAAGAGGATGCCGGATCTCGCCCGTGGCGTTTCGGCTACTTCTAGGGCGCGACTGCCTCGGGGCTCATGTCGTAGGTGATCCAAGGTGTGCGCCGTGCCTGCTTGTCGTACTTCCCCCGCGCCCTGTAGTTGTCATCGGCTGTGATCCATCGGATGACGGTCCAACGTCTCTCGGCACCAATGCGACGCAAAGCAGTTAGCAGAGCGTCCGCGCCTCCGGCACCTCTTGCAGATGGCTCCACGAACAGGTCGTCCAAGTAGGCGCCGACGCTTGCCGAGGAGGGGCGCAGGAACTCCCGGTAGTGCGCCAACCCGACGATGCCCTCTGCACCCTCGGCCACCAGACAGGACACTTCACGGTCCTCATCGAGCATCCATGACCAAACCGTGTCCAACTGATCAGCGGACAAGGCTGTCTTGTAGAAGTCCAGGTAGCCCTCGTACAGGGATTGCCATTGGACCCGGTCTCCTGGGGCGACACTCCGCACCAGGAGCGATTGCTGGGTGGTCATGGAGCCAGACGGTAGTGGCCGGTTCCTCGCCCCATGAAGAACGCCGCATACAGCAGCTGCGAACGGCGCGTAGCCGTCCCTTTGCGAGGGAACCTAACCGCGCTCGTCGGAGTCCTCGCCGTGGTGGAAGCGCTTTGCTCGTTTGCGTTCGTCAGCGGCGACCACCATGAAGGCCGCCGCGACCAGCGGCACGAGTGCGAACGCCCCAAGAGCTGAGTCGGACCCAAGCCAGAGGACGGCAGCCATGCCGAGCAGGACGATTCCGTAGAGCACCCGACCCTTTGGCGACCAGACGGCGGGACGGGGCTTCAAGAGTCGCTGCGTCAGGGGACGCTCATCAGGCACAGAGCGGCCCAGCACGTTGTTATCGAGGTCGCGGAGGCGGTCCGACAGGCTCACCCTTCAAGAGTGCCACGCGGCGTGGGCCACGACCGCTGGGTTGCGTTCCTCAACGGCTGCGAAGGGCGCTTCG
>JBKJLP010000276.1:0-4554 GCA_046596735.1 Mycobacteriales bacterium
CGAACCTGCATGTGGTCGACCTCCGAAGTTGTGTGTTCCTTACAACGGAGTACTTCGCCCTCGGTGACGGGTGTCCTGCCTACAGACCCTGCGGTTCGGGTAACAGTTCCGTGAAGAAAGCGCCCCTTTTTTCCGCTTTTGCGGTGAATGCTTCCATCATGTCCGCGGGCTGGAACATGCCCGACTGCCAGGTCGCGATCTGCTCCAGGGAGTCATCCACGCTGTGGTCGCGGGCGTAGTTCATGGCCACCTTGGTGCCCCAAATAGCCAGCGGCGACTTGCTCGCGATCTCCCTCGCGGTGGCGAGGGCGCCGTCCACCAGGGACGCGTGGTCGGCGTAGACCTGCTGGACCAGGCCCACCTCGTAGGCCCGGGCCGCCGGCATCCGCCGCCCGGTGAAGGCCAGCTCGCGGGCGACGCCCTCGGGGATCACCTTGCCAAGCCGCTGCAGGGTGCCGACGTCGGCCGTCATGCCGATGTTGATCTCCTGAACGCAGAAGAACGCGTCCTCGGCGGCGTAACGCAGGTCACAGGCGGTGACCAGGTCCACCGCACCGCCGATCACCCCGCCCTGGACCGCGGCGATGACGGGCACGCGGGCCTTCTCCAGGGCAGTGAAGGACCACTGCAGGACCTTGGCGTTGGAGCGCATTCGGGCGTTGCGTCGGCCGATCTCGCCGTCCGCGTCGAGGTCGCCGCCGGTAAAGACCGACAGGTCCATGCCGGCAGAGAAGTGCTTGCCGGTGCTCGAGATGACGACGACGCGCGCGCTCGCCGCATCGCTGATACCGGTGACGATCTCCGGTAGTTCGCGCCAGAACTCGGGGACCATCGAGTTGAGTTCGTCGGGTCGGTTCATGCGTACGTGGGCGACGTGGTCGGTGATGTCGACGTCGAAGCAGCGGAAGGTCATCCGCCCATCGTGTCGCAGGCCGTTTCGGGGCTGGCTTCCGGCTACCGTCGCGAGCGTGTCTGCCGTCGTGCTGTCCCTGTCCGGCGTCTGTGTCGTACGCGATGGCGCGACGCTGCTGGCCGACGTCGACTGGACCGTGCGCGACGGGGAGCGCTGGGCGATCCTCGGCCCCAATGGCGCGGGTAAAACCACGCTGCTGCAGATTGCCGCGGCGTCGCTGTTCCCGACCCGCGGTCGCGTCGCCTTGTTGGACGAGATGTTCGGCGAGGTTGACCTGGGTGAGCTACGGACCCGCGTGGGCATCTCGAGTGCGCTGCTCGCGGACCGGATCCCCGCGCACGAGCGGGCCTTGGACGTCGTCATCACGGCGTCGTACGGCGTGGTCGGGCGCTGGCGGGAGTCCTACGACCCGGGGGACGTCAGGCGCGCTGAAGAACTTCTGGGACGCGTCGGGCTCCGGGCGTTTGCCCACCGTCGCTTCGGCACGCTGTCAGAGGGTGAGCGCAAACGGGTTCTGCTCGCTCGGGCGCTGATGACCGATCCGGAGCTACTCCTGCTGGACGAGCCAGCGGCGGGCCTGGACCTCGGCGCCCGCGAGGCGCTGCTGCGGCTGCTGAGCCGACTGGCTGCTGACGCAACGGCCCCACCGACGGTGCTGGTCACCCATCACCCCGAAGAGGTGCCGGTCGGGACGACGCACGCCCTTCTGCTGTCCCGCGGCCGGGTCGTCGCGCAGGGTCGCGTCGCGGAGGTGCTGACCGGGCCGTTGCTGTCCAAGGCTTTCGGACTGCCGCTGGTGGTCGATCACCACGAGGGGCGGTTCAGCGCCCGCGCTGTGGGTCTGTAGAGCCGCGCTCAGGCGAGGGCGGACGTTTCGTCTACCCACTCGACCGCAGTCTCGCGGAGCTTGTCCTCGTACGCCTTGGCGTGGTGACCGCAAAAGAGCAGGTCGCCGGACGTGAGGACGACGCGTACGTAGGCCTGCGCGCCGCAGCGGTCGCAGCGGTCGGCAGCGGTCAGGGTGGTGGGGGCCGGCGGGGTCACAGTCGCGTTCACACCCACACAACACCACAGATCGGCTCAGCGTTCCCGCCGAACGGCCCGGCAAGATGTGGCGGTGACCTCTCGCCCCGCCACGACTCGCCCCGGTCCGCTCGATGGAGTGCTCGTCGCCGACTTCAGTCGGGTTCTCGCCGGCCCCTTCGCCTCGATGATGCTCGCGGACCTCGGGGCGCGGGTGATCAAGGTCGAAAAGCCGGTCCTGGGAGACGACTCGCGTAGCTACGGACCCTTTCTGCAGGGCGACTCGCTGTACTTCGCCCGGGTCAACCGCGGCAAGGAGTCGATCGCCCTGGACCTGAAGGATCCCGCGGACCGCGACGTTGCCCGCGCGCTGGCGGTGCGGGCGGATGTGGTGGTCGAGAACTTCCGTCCCGGCGTCATGGACCGGCTCGGGTTGGGTTGGGCCGACCTCAAAGACGCGGCTCCCGGCCTCGTCTACTGCTCGATCTCCGGGTTTGGGCACACCGGACCGTGGCGGACCCGTCCGGCCTACGACGCGGTCGTTCAGGGCATGAGCGGGATCATGTCGGCGACCGGGTCACCCGACGGGCAGCCAACCAAGCCGGGGGTGCCGGTCGCCGACCTGTCCGCCGGCCTCTACGCCTTCGGGGCGATCACCAGCGCCCTGCTCGGACGCGCCCGGCACGGACACGGGACGCACCTGGACATCGCGATGTACGACGCGACGGTGTCTTTGCTGGAGGGGGCGGCGCTGTCCTGGCTCGCCACGGGTGTCGACCCGGGTCGGATCGGCAATGCCCACTTTGCGATCGCTCCGTTCGACACCTTCGGCTGCGCCGACCGCGACATCACGATCTGTGCCGCCAACGACGCCCTCTTCGGCGTCTTGGTGACCGCCCTCGGGGTCCCGGCGCTGGCGACCGACCCACGGTTCGCCAGCAACGCCCAGCGGCACGAGGCCAGGGAAGCGCTGAAGCACGAACTGGAGGGCGTACTGCGTACCGCCGGGGCTGAGCACTGGCTGGCGGTGCTGGCCGAGGTAGGGGTCCCGTGCGGACCGATCAGCAACGTCGCAGAGGCCGTCGGGAGCGAGCAGGCGGTCGTCCGCAACATGGTGGTCACGGCCGGTGGGCTGCCGGTGCCGGGCAACCCGGTCAAGGCGTCGGCGTACGACGACCCGACCACGCGCCCGGCCGCACCCGCGCTGGACCAACACGGTGCGGCCGTACGCACGGAGTTCGGGCCAAGGCGCTAGCAACGAACGGCCCGGCTTCAGCGGTGGGTCAGGCCGGGATCTGGAACAGGTCGACCATCTTCTGCCGCAGGGCCTTGCGCGAGAGTGCCGTGCGCTGCACGTCGACGAGTGTGCCGGTGGAGTCATAGAAGGCCGTCAGCGGCATGCTGTTTCCGCCGCCGAGCTCGTCGTGCAGGCCGCTCCCGTTGGCTCCACCGACATCCTGCGCCAGCGCCGCGAACGAGCCGACCAACCCGTGTCGCTTGGGCATGAGGTTCTTGTTGCCGGTCTCCAGCGAGGCAACGCCCAGGAACGTCACCGTGCCCTTGAGCGCATCGGCCTCAGCCTTGAATCCCGGCAGTTCGTCATCGCAGGCCGTGCACCAGGAGGCGAAGAAGTTGACGACGGTGGGCTTGCCCGCGTAGTCGGCAAGAGCGACCTGGCCGCCACCGTTGAGCGCGGGCAACGAGAAGGCGGTGGGGGTGGTCACCGCTGAACCGGTGCTGCTGCCGCGGAAGGCGACAAAGCCCACGAGAGCGACAAGGGTGACGCCGATGGCCGCGACCACGATCTGCAGCCGCTGGCGTCGGTGGGCGGCGCGCCGGGCCGCCGCTCCGCGCCCCCTGCGGGGCTGGCGAGGGGTTGCTGTCGTCTTGTTGCCCTGGGATGCCATGAGGTGCCTTTCGTTGAGGGTCAGCCGAGGTAGACGAGCCGCTCCAAGCCCACGTGGGCCAGCGCCGCCTGCAGCTGGCTGGTCACCCAGGTCAGCCGGTTGAGGGTGAGGAGCACGCCGAAGAACGCGAGGCTCACCGCCGAGGCGAGGGTGAGCGCGGTGAAGTGCCGCCGGACCCACGCGAAGGCTCCGGTGAGGCGCCCGAACGCGAGACCGGTCGCCAGGAAGGGGAGTCCCAACCCCGCGGAGTACGCCGCCAGCAGCAGGCCCCCCTGACCCGCCTGACCCTGCGTCGCCGCGAGCGCCAGGACCGAGCCGAGGATCGGTCCGATGCACGGTGTCCAGCCGAAACCGAACGCCGCGCCGGCGACCGGCGCGGCGAACGGGCCGAAGCGGCTGAGCGAGGGATGGAAGCGCTTCTCCTGGTAGAGCCAGGGGGACCGCAGCACGAGCGAGCCGATGAGGAACAACGCGAACGACAGCACCAGCAGTCCGGAGACCCGGGTCAGGGTGGTCTGGTTGCGCAACAGCGCCGAGCCGAGTGCTGTGGCGGTGAGGCCGAGGGCGATGAAGACCGTGGAGAAGCCGGCGATGAACAGGCCTGTGTCGCGAGCAATCTGTCGCTGCTGGTGCCGTGCGCCCTGCTCGATCTCCGCGACGTTCAGGCCGGTCGTCCCTGCGTACTTGTCGGTCATCACCGGCCTGAACGTC
>JBKJLP010000390.1:0-6512 GCA_046596735.1 Mycobacteriales bacterium
TGTACAGCCGCTTCTTCACCAAGGTGCTGCACGACATGGGGATGGTGGACTTCACCGAGCCCTTCAGCGCGCTGATGAACCAGGGCCAAGTCATCAACCAGGGCAAGGCGATGAGCAAATCCCTGGGCAACGGCATCGAGCTCGGTCAGGAGCTGACGGCCTACGGCGTTGACGCGGTACGGCTGACGATGCTGTTCGCCGGCCCGCCCGAGGATGACGTCGACTGGGCAGACGTGTCGCCGACCGGATCGGTCAAGTACCTCGCGCGCGTCCTGCGACTGGCTACCGACGTCGGTGCGGTGACAGGTGACGCGCGCGACGTCGCGGTCGACCGTGCGGTGGCGAAGACCGTCGACGAGTGCACCCGGCTGGTCGAGGGGCACCGGCTCAATGTCGCAATCGCACGCTTCATGGAGCTGACCAACGTCCTGCGCAAGGCGGTCGACGCTGGCGCGACGGGTCCGGCGTCGCTGAGGGACGGCCTGACCTCGCTGGCCACGATGCTGTCCTGCTACGCGCCGTACGCCGCCGAGGAGGTGTGGTCGCGCTTAGGCCACGACGTCGACGGTGGCGACTCGGTGCACGCTTCGACCTGGCCGACGGCTGATCCGGCACTGCTGGTCGAGGACACGGTGACCTGCGTCGTGCAGGTCTCGGGCAAGGTCCGGGAGCGACTCGAGGTCGCGCCAGACATCAGCGACGACGACCTGCGCGCCCTGGCACTGGCCAGTGACGGGGTTGTCAACGCGCTCAACGGTGCCCCGATCCGCACAGTGATCGTGCGTGCCCCCAAGTTGGTCAACGTGGTGCCGGGGTGAACGTCGCGGTCGTCACCGACAGCACGGCCTATCTCCCCGAAGGGGTGGCGGCCGAACACGCGATCGCCGTCGTCCCGCTGCAGGTCGTCCTTGGTAGTCGTACCGGTGACGAGGGGGTCGACGTGCAGCCCGACGACGTGGCTGCTGCGCTGCACGAGCGGCGCAGCGCGGTGACGACCTCCCGCCCGTCGCCCGAACGATTCGTCGAGGCCTACCTTGGCGCTGGTGCGCCGAGCGTCGTCTCGGTGCACCTCTCGGGACAGCTGTCCGGCACCGTGGACGCGGCGCGCACGGCCGCGGCTGAGGTGGCAAGCCGGGGGATCGATGTGCACGTCGTCGACAGCGCCTCGGTGGCGATGGGCCTGGGCTTTGCCGTGATCGCTGCCGCCGAAGCGGCTTCCGCGGGTCGTTCCGTCACCGAAGTCGAGGGCGCCGCGGTCGCCGCGGCAGCGGGAACGAGCACCTACTTCTATGTCGACACCCTCGAGCACCTGCGTCGAGGAGGTCGCATCGGTGCGGCGGCCGCGTTGTTCGGCACCGCGTTGTCGGTTAAGCCGTTGCTGCGAGTGTCGGACGGCAGGATCGCTCCCCTGGAGAAGGTCCGTACGGTGTCGAAAGCACTGGCCCGCCTGGAGAAACTGGTCATCGAGCGTGCCGGCGACCGGTCGGTCGACATTGCCGTGCACCACCTCGCCGCACCGGACCGGGCCAACGACATGGCCGCCCGTTTGCGCGCACAGGTCCCGGGCTTGCGACAGCTGTTCCTGTCCGAGGTAGGAGCAGTGGTCGGGGCCCACGTCGGCCCCGGACTGCTCGGCGTCGTCGTCGCCGAACGATGATCCTGGTCGCCCTGGCGGCGCTCGTCGGTTACGCCGTCGGGTCGGTGTCACCGGCGACGCTGATCGCCCGAAGCCGCGGGGTCGATCTGTCCGCCGTGGGGTCCGGCAATCCTGGGGCCTCTAACGCGGGACGTGTCCTGGGTCGTCGTACCGGAGTGGCCGTTGCGCTGTTCGACGTGGCCAAGGGTCTCGTGCCGGCGGCCGCCTTCGGTGCGGCCGACCACCGGGCTGGCCTCGTCGCCGGCGTAGCTGCTGTGCTCGGTCACGTCACGTCACCGCTGCTGCGCGGTCGCGGGGGAAAGGGCGTCGCGACTGCCGCTGGGGCGATCCTGGGCTCGCACCCGCTGTGGGCCATCGGCGTCCTGCTGACCTGGCTGGTGGTGTTGGCGGCGTCGCGCTGGATTGCGCTGGCCTCAGTCCTGGCGGCGGCCGCCGTGCTGGTGATCGCGTTGTGCGCCGGTCATGACATCGTGTGGGCCGCGGCGCTCGCGGCCGTGATTGCCCTTCGCCATCGGGAGAACTTCGTACGTCGATGGCGCCATAGCTAGTCCACAACGGCGGCCTTCCTCCACAGGACTCGTTCAGGTGCGGCGCGAGGGGCAGTCCGTTTCTAGCGTCGCGGAATGCGTCGCCGGGTGCCTGCCGAGCAACAGGAGTGGGCTGCCCTTCGGCTAGCTGCCCTCGCACCGGCCGGATGGGTGCCGCCGGAGGAACCGGAGGCCATAGCTGCCGAACCCGAACCCGGGTGGATAGCGGCGGCGATCGAGCCGGAGTCACCGTCAGACCGGTCGTGGGCGCCCAGCGCGCTTGACCCGGACGAGCCCGGGGCTCCGCCGTGGAGCGCACGGGTGCAGCTGCTGCGCAGCCGGCCGGCCGCGATCGGGCTCGTGGGGGTGGCGGTGCTCGCCGCATTGTTGTCAGGCGTGACGCTCCTGAGGTCGCGTCCCGTGCCGGTAGCGATCCCGGTTGTCGAGCGGGCCGGTCAGGGCATCGGGGCCAGTGCGGAGCCGGCTTCGGCCGAGGTGATCGTGTCGGTGGTCGGCAGGGTCCGCCATCCAGGATTGGTCCGGCTGGCGCTCGGGGCGCGCGTCGACGACGCCGTGCGGGCTGCTGGTGGCGCGACGGCCAGCCTCGGCCTGCTCAACGTCGCCCGCAAGGTCGTTGACGGCGAGCAGATCCTGGTGGGCATTGACCCGCCGCCTGGCAGTGCGGCGGCCGGGGGATCGGCGTCGACCGGCAATGGGCGCCTGGATCTCAACAGCGCTGGTGTGGCTGAGCTCGACGGTCTGCCCGGGATTGGCCCGGTGCTGGCTCAGCGCATTGTCGACTGGCGGACCGAGCATGGGCGCTTCGCCAGCGTCGACCAGCTGCGAGAGGTTCCTGGCATCGGCGAAAGCAAGTTCCAGGCCGTCAAGTCCAAGGTCGCCGTGTGAGCGCCCACGCCCGCGTGACGGCGTCGGCGAGCGGCCCCCTCGATCTGCGGTTGGCAGTGCCAGCGGCGGCGGCGTGGCTCACCGCATGGCTGGCCCGGGGCGTCCCGCCGGGATGGCTCGCCGGGGCGGCGACAGGGCTCTCCGTGGTGGCGGTGCTCGTGCTGCGCCGGTCGCCGCTGGTCGCTGCGGTGTTGGTGTGCACCGCCGCGGCCGGACTCGCGGTCGCCGCTCGTGCGGAGGTGCGGACGACCGGGCCGGTGCCTCGGTTGGCCGCGACGGGTTCCGCGGCAGTGCTGGAGGTCGTCCTCAGCGACGATCCGCACCTGTCCGCTGGCGGCCGGCGCGACGTCGTGGTCGCGCCGGTCCGGGTGCGGCAGGTTGACGCCGCGGGCGAGAGCACCCGGGTGCAGGTGTCGGCGCTGGTGCTCTCGACAGACCGTCGTTGGCTGACGCTGCTGCCGAGCCAACGGGTGCGGGTGGAGGGTCGGCTGCGTCCGGCCGAGCGCGGCGACCGTGCGGCGGCGCTGCTCTCGGCCCGTGGTCCGCCGGTGGTGCTGTCGGGTCCGTCCGCCGTGCAACGGGTGGCCGGCCGGCTGCGGGCCGGTTTACGGGCCGCCGCCTCTCCACTGCCCGCTGGCGAGCGGGGGTTGCTCCCGGGCTTGGTCGTGGGAGACGTCAGTCGGCTGGACCCGCAACTTCGCGAGGACTTCCGCATCACTGGGCTCACGCACTTGGTGGCGGTCTCTGGCACCAATGTGGCCGTCGTGGTGGGCGCCGCGTTGCTGCTGGCCCGAGCGCTCGGGCTCGGGTTGGTTGCCGGCCCGCTGCTGTCTTCGTTGGCCCTCGCCGGCTTCGTCATCCTCGCTCGTCCGTCTCCCAGTGTGGTGCGGGCAGCGGTGATGGGCGTGGTCGGACTGGTGGCGCTGGTGTCGGGTAGCCGCCGCAGCGCCCTCCCGTCGCTCTCCGGCGCTGTGCTCGTTCTGGTCTTGGTCGACCCGCCGCTGGCAGCGGCGCCCGGGTTTGCGCTGTCCGTCCTGGCGACGGCTGGTCTGATCGTCCTGGCGCCGGGGTGGACGGCCTCGCTGTCGCGCTGGATGCCGCTGTGGGTAGCCGCAGCTCTCGCCGTCCCTGCCGCCGCCCAGCTCGCCTGCGGCCCGGTCATCGTGGCGATCTCCGGCACGTTGGGTGTCCTGTCGGTGCCCGCCAACCTCCTCGCGGCGCCTGCCGTCGCGCCTGCGACGGTGCTCGGCGTTCTGGCAGCTCTGGTGGCGCCGGTGTCCCTCCCGCTCGCGCAGGGCTTGGCCTGGCTGGCCTACCTGCCGACGGCGTGGCTGGTCCGGATCGCCCGGACGGGTGCTGACGTTCCGGGGGCGGGCATCGGCTGGCCGGGCGGGGTCGGCGGCGGTCTGCTGATGGCGGTCGCCAGCGCCGGATTGCTCGCGGTCCTCGCCCGTCGAGCGCCGCGTCGCGCACTAGCGGCCGCCGTCGTCGGCGCCCTGGTCGCTGTCGTCGGCCTGCGAGCGGCCGCTCCCGCCTGGCCGCCCCCAGGGTGGCTCGTCGTCGCCTGCGAGGTCGGCCAGGGCGACGCCCTGGTGTTGCGCGCAGGACCGGGGCAGGGCGTGCTGGTCGACGCAGGGCCTGACCCGCGAGCGATCGATCACTGCCTGCGTCGGCTAGGGATCACGTCGGTCCCGATGCTGCTGCTGACCCACCTGCATGCCGACCACGTCGACGGCCTGCCCGGCGTACTCCGCCGACCCGTTGGCCTGATTCAGATCGGCCCGCTCGACGAACCGACGCAGCAGGCCGACGAGGTGGCCCGTCGCGCGGCCGCAGCGCACGTCCCGATCGAGCGGGCCCGCGTCGGTGAGGTGCGCGAGCTAGGGCCGCTGCGCTGGCGCCTGCTCGCACCAGCGCGGATCTACCAGGGCACGTCGTCCGATCCCAACAACGCGTCCCTGGTGCTTCGACTGGAGGTCGCTGGCCTGGTCGTCCTGCTCACGGGTGACGTCGAGCCGGCAGCGCAGTCGGACCTGCTCACCTCGGGCCAGGACCTGCGGGCCGACGTCCTCAAGGTCCCGCATCACGGCAGCGCCCACCAGCTGCCGGCGTTCCTGCAGGCCGTGGCGCCCCGGGTGACGGTGACCTCAGTGGGCGCTGACAATACGTACGGCCATCCTTCGGCGAAGACGCTCGACCTGCTGACCAAGCGCGGCGCGAGGTCCTACCGGACGGACCAGGACGGTGACATTGCGCTGACCTCGTCCGGGGGAGGGCTGCGGGTGGTGGGCGCTACCGGCCGGGGGACGGCTGACGGTCAGCAACTCAGCGGATCGTCTCCGACACGTGGCGACCCCGCCGTGCTGCAGTCGCTTTCCGCTGCAGCCTGGGCAGCAGCGAGCCCTTCCGCCATGGCTACTGCGGTGCGTGAGCTCGCTGCACGCACGCTGGGCCCGCCGCTGCCCCGGGCGCGCAGCCCGCCGTCCGCCCGCGGGTCTGGCTCGTCCCACCCCCGACGAGCCGTGCGCGTGGGATCATGGACGTGTGCCGTCCGACGTCCTCGTACCCCTGACGCTCGTCGTCGGCGACGAGGAACTGCTGGTGTCGCGCGCGGTCGGTGCCGTCCTCCGGCTTGCCCGCGAGCTGCCCGACGACGTTGACATCCGCGAGCTTGAGGCGGGCGACGTTCAGCCTGGCGATCTGACTGAGATTCTGAGCCCGTCGTTGTTCGCCGAGCAGCGGGTGCTGGTGCTGCGCGCGGTCCAGGACCTCGCGGACAAGCCGGCAGCCGAGCTGCGCGAGATCGTTGACGCGCCACCGGAGGGCTGCGCGCTGGTCTGCGTTCACGCCGGCGGACAGAAGGGCAAGGCGCTGCTGGGTGCGCTGACCTCAGCGGCCACCGTCACCGTGCCCGCGGCAAAGCTCAAGAGGCCCGGCGAGCGGCGCGACTTCGTCCGCAACGAACTGCGTTCCGGTGGTCGGTCGGTCGAGGAGGACGCGGTGGGCGCTCTGCTGGAGGCCGTCGGCACCGACCTGCGTGAGCTGGCCAGCGCTGTTGAGCAACTGCTGTCCGACACCGACGGCCCGGTCACCGCTGAGGTCGTCGCCCGCTATCACCGAGGGCGGGCCGAGGGCAGTGGCTTTGCGGTGGCTGATCGGGCCGTCGAGGGCGATCTCGCCGGGGCGCTTGAGCTCGTCCGGTGGTGGCGGATGATCAAGCTTGAGCACGTGCTGGTGACCAGCGCGATGGCCAGCACGCTGCGGTCCATGGCTATGGTCGCCTCCGCCGGCCGAGGCCCGGCCGGAGCGATCGCGGGCCGACTCGGCATGCCGCCGTGGAAGGTCGAGAAGACCCAGCGCCAGGTGCGCGGCTGGCGTCCCGAGGGCCTCGTCGCCGCGATGCAGGCCGTCGCCGTCGCCGA
>JBKJLP010000431.1:0-2805 GCA_046596735.1 Mycobacteriales bacterium
TACTTCATGGAGAAGGGCGAGGTCCGATTCTCCGGACCCACCAGTGAGCTGCTCGACCGCACCGACCTGCTCCGGTCGGTGTTCCTGCAAGGCGCCGGTGACCGCCGGTGACGCATAGGGAGATCACCTGATGACGACGCTCACCGAACGCCTCGCCTCGCCCCGCGGCCAGCGGGTCGTGATGGTCGCCGCCGTGAGTGTCCTCGTGACGTCCATCGCCTCGATCGATCAGGTGAAGTATGCCCACCGCGATCGTGCGACCAGCACCCTGACCACGGGGCAGACCGATGGCTCCAAGGGCATCACCACTGGCCCGGGCAAGCCGCTGCCGAGCGCGTCCAAGGGGCCTTCCGCTGCACCGAGGGCCGCAGCGGCGCCCCTCGCCACCAGCCGGAAGCCGGTGCCTGGGACCGCGGTGCCGGGGGTCAGGCCAGGCCCGGTCTCCACCTTCAAGCCAGGGGCCAAGCTGCCGTCCTTCGGACTGCGGACCCAAGGCGTCACCGCCGACAGCGTCCGGGTTGGCGTCAGCTACAACGTGTCCGGCTGCGGGCAGGCCGGCCAGGTGTCGGCGTTGTTCAGCAGCGCCCAGACCGGCGACCCCGCGAAGTCGTACGCGGCCTACGTCCGCTACGTCAACGAGACCGGGGGCATCGGGGGCCGCACGATGATCCTCGACACCGTCGATGACGGCGGTGGCGGTGGCGGTGCCTGCGACCAGCAGGCGATCGCGGCTGCGAAGCAGATGGCGGACGACAACCACGACTTCCTGGCGATCCCCGGGCTGCACGTCGAGTCCGACTATCTGATCGGGCGCCACTTGCCGGTCTTCGGCGGGCGGGACGACCCGGCATCGTTGAAGAAGATCGGCGCGAACGGCCTGATGATCACCGAGGCCCTTGAGCCGACGTTCCGGGCCTGGGCGTCGATGGGCAGGAACGTCATCGACACCGCTCACCACAAGGCTTGTTTCGTCCACCCGCAGAGCGACGCCAGCGGTGACTGGCCGACCTATGCCAAGACGATGAACGCCGAGATGGCCAAGGTCGGCCTGAGGTTCACCGACGAGCAGGCCTACAGCGGCGAGGTCTCACAGGCGCAGCAGACCTCCACCGCAGTGGCCACCCGGGTCAAGGCCAAGGGCTGCGATCAGGTCTACATCGCGTCGACCAACCCGATCGCCTGGATCTTCTTCACTCAGGCGATGAGCCAGCAGCAGTGGTTCCCGCAGTGGACCTTCACCTCCTACACGATTTTGGCCGACAGCGAGCTCGGCGGCTCGCTGATGGACCAGCGGCAGTGGAGCAAGGCCATTGGGTTGTCCGCTCGGGTGCCGGCCGGCAGTGGCCACGGCGCAGAGGGCAACTGCAAGCGGATCTACAACAAGTACAACAACGGCGACGGCCAGGACGGCTCGGTGGCTGTGCAGCTGTCCTGCGCGCAGATCCTGACCGCCTCGGCCATCATGCGCTCCGGGGTGGCTCGCACCGGTGTGCTGACGGCCGACTCGCTGATGCTGGGTGCCGACGCGATCCGCGGCAAGTTCTTCTACGACGCCCACGTTCCGCTGTTCTTCAGCCTTCCCGGCCCGCAGGGACCGTTCAGCACCAAGGCCGAGAAGCACTTGACGGTCGTCATCTGGAACTCCACCTCCAAGGTGTATGAGTTTCCGCATTACCCCAAGTACTGGGTCACGATCGGGCCGCGGATGTCGGGCTCGGTGGACCTGCGCACCTACTGGAACGGCTACAAACCCACCTGATGCCTACGGCCACCAGCCGCCTGGTGCTGCTTGCCGCCGTGCTCTGCGGGCTAGCGGGCTGCGGGGGGCCGACCCAGGTGAGCGCTCCCGGGTCGCATCGCCTGGTCTATCGGGTGGAGGACCTCGCGCAAGGTCCGGTCCGGGTCACGACGGAAGTGATGGATGTGGCGTCCCCGCAGCGCGCTCGGAAAGTGGTGCATGCGGGGAACTCCGCGGCTGGCACATCGCTCGGCGGTGTGGCCTACGCCGAAGAGCACCTCTATCTCCTGCGGGCCGATGGCACGAGCGCGCTTGTCCAGGACATCGCACCGACCTTCGCCGGCCCAGCCTGGCAGCTGCGGGTCACTCTCGAGGCCGCCTTGGCCCATCGGCTCGCCGTGCGGCTCAACAACCAGGTAGTCGGCGGCAGGACCTGCACGCAGTGGCGCACCTTCGCCCCGCTCGACGCCGGCCCGGTGCTGCCAGCCAACGCGGCGGAGAGCGCCGTCAGCTGTGTCACCGTCGAGGGTCTGCTCGTGCAGGAGACCTGGTCGATCGACGGCAAGGTGGTGCGACGACGCGCCTTGGTCTCCGAGGGAGCAGGCCCGAGCCTGGAGGACGATGGTCTGCTGGGCGCCCCGGCGCCCACCGCAACACCGGCTGCGCCGCCGCAGGAGTCTGTCAAGGACGTCGGCCCGGGCCACTTGGCCACGGCGCTAGGCATCCCGGCACCCAGAGCGCCGTTGGCTTTGCCCGCGAGAAGGACCGCTGCGGTGATCCAGCTGGAGCCTGACGGGGCCGGCGTGGCCGTGGAGGGCGGGGTGTTCTCCTGGGGTCAGGGGGAGCGTCTCGTCGTACTGCGGATCGAGCGCGGCCTGACCCGCCGACTCATGGTGGGCAGGGAGGGCTTCGTGATCCGGGCCGGCGCCCGGTCTGTGCTGTTGCAACCGGTGTCCGCCGGCGTGCGGCTGATGTTCGCCGGACCGCAGGGCTTGGTCGCGACGGTCACCACCAACCGCTCCCTTGCAGAGCTGCTGCCGTGGGTGGCGACCCTCTCGTTGGGCTAG
>JBKJLP010000448.1:0-8679 GCA_046596735.1 Mycobacteriales bacterium
CCGACTGGGCACGCAGCAGCAGCAGGCCAGCCGCGGTCAGCGTGATCGCCATCCCCAAGCCGTAAATGACCACGAGCAGTACGCCGAACCAGGCCCGGCCGAGGGCGGTTGCACCGAGCAGCACGACGAGCGCGGAGGGGCTGGGGACGAGCCCGCCGGCCACGCCCATGCCGGCCAACGTGCGCCAGCCGAGCGGGCCATCCGGCAGCGGAGCATGGGTATGGGCTCGACCGCCGTGGCTGTGGGCGAGCGCGGGCTCCGGCTCGTGGTCGTGCGGGTGGTCGTGGTCGTGCGGGTGGTCGTGGCCATGCCCGTGATCCGGCGCGGCGTGGGTGTGGTCGGCTGGGCCAGCAGGGCCGCGGATTGTGCGTACGGCCAACACCAGCAGGTAGATCCCCAGACCGGCCAGCAGGATCCCGGACAGGATCTCGGTGAGCGGGACGACGCGTTCCGGCGCGGCCAGGGTGCCCAGGGTCAGCAGCGCCCCCAGCAGCAGGACGGAGGCTGTGTGGGTGAAGGTCACGACGGCGCCGAGCTGCAGGGCTTGCCGACGGGTGCCGCGCTGCCCGACCAGGTAGGCGGCCATGACCGTCTTGCCGTGTCCCGGCGCGAGCGCGTGCAGGATGCCAAAGGCCAGCGAGGCCAGGATCGACAGCACTGCGAAGCCGACCGTCAAGTCGCGTCGGCCGAGGAAATCGGTGAAGAACGCCGTCACGCCGCCGACGCCGCGGGGCAGCGCACTGGTGACGACGTCCTGCGACGTGCCGTCGCCGCTGGCGCACGCACCGGGGGAGTACCCGGCCGTCGCGGACCGCACGTTCAGTGGCGAGGTCAGTAGGTCCGTCGGATAGCGGGTGAGCAGAGCGGAGACGGACTCTCGCGGGACGTCGGCGTCGCCGAGCGCGCCACAGCGGCTGTCGAGGGTGACTTCCTTCCACCCGACGCGCTCATCGATCGCACCGTCGGTGAAAGCGATCTTCGACCGCGGCTGCTCGGTGGTGCGCAGCCTGCACTCGAGCCGGGTCGTGGTCAGACCACCGGCGCCTGGCCGCACCTCCCCGGTGGCCGTGGCCACGGAAAGCGGTGTCGAGGTGCCGTCGAGGTTGAGATCGAGCAGGGGCGCGACGCGGGCACACTCCGCCGCGGCGTAGCCGTCCAGCCCCCCGGCCGTCGTGATCGCGCTGCGGGCCTGCACCGTGGGGATCTCCGCGAGGTCGACGACGTGCAGGACCTCGACGCCCCCGTCGACCACGATGATCCGGTCGGCGGTGTTGACGGTGAAGTTGCCCAGCGGGTGCGCCGAGGCGGGGGCGGCCGGCAGGAGGGCAAGTGCCGTACCGACGAGGATGACAGCGAGAGCGCGCTTCACGCGAGACTCTTGAGCAGAACGCGAGCCTTTGTTGCTTGCAAAGGGTTGAAGGTCGGGTTGAGCGCGAGGGCGCCCTGCAGCGACGCCTTGGCTGCCTTTCGCTCGCCGACGGCTGCCTCGATGACGCCGAGGTGGTAGCGCAGAACCGGGAGGCGAGTGCCGAGCCGTTGAGCCTGACGGGCGATCGGGAGGGCCTCAGCGTCGCGTCCGGACACGTGCAACGCCCAGGCGTACGCGTCCTGGACGAGGACTGCCTCCGGCCGGTCCCGGTAGGCCGCCTTGGCGTAGCGAAGGGAAGCTGCGGGGCTGCCGTGGTCGGCTTCGAACAATGCCAGCTCGAGGTCAACGTTGGCCCCGGCGGCGGCGAACAGCTGCTGGGATGCCCGGACCACGTCGTACTGGTCCTTGGCGGCGGCCGTTTGGCCGGGCGCCTCGAGGAGCTCACCGAGCTCGATCACGTTGGCCGGCAGGGGCAGCGCCTGGACGGCCTCGCGGTAGAGCGCGAGGGCCGCGGTCGGGTCGCCGGCGGCGGCCGTCGTCCTGGCGACGCCGACCAGCGCGGGGAGGTAGGCCTGGTCGGCGGCGAGTGCCGCGTCGTACTGCTCGCGGGCCTGCTTCTGGTCGCCGTTGTTCCAGGCCAACTCGCCAAGGTAGTAGTACGCGAAGGCCTTGTCGGCCGGGCTGGTCGTCGCGTCGGCGGCACGCACAAGCGACTCGCGCGCACCGGGGACGTCCCCGCGCAGCTCGCGCTGGTAACTGGCCCGTGAAAACGACGGGGTGCCCGGCTGCAGGTTGAGCATTCGTTGCACGGCCGTGGCGGCATCCGGGTAGCGCCCCAGCTCGGTCAGCGCATCGGCCTTGACGCCGTAAGCCGTGGAACTGAAGTCGTTGATGGCCAAGGCGCGGTTCGCGAGGCGGAGCGCCTCGCTGAAGTTGTGTTGCGCGGACGCCAGGATGGCCTGCCCGGTGATCGCGCCGGCGTTGTCCTTGGGCTGCAGCGCGAGCGACTTGGCAAACGCGCCCTGCGCCCGCGGGTAGAAGCTGGGGTCCGCGGTCACCCGGGCCTGCTGGACGTAATTCATGCCCAGCCCAGCCCAGCCCTGCGGGTCGTTGGGAACGCGCCGCAGACGCTCCTGCAGCGCAGTGGTGCTCTGGGTGAGCGCGTCGCCGGTTGACTGCGCGGCTACCGGCGCGGCCGAGGGATTGGGTGCGCCGGACGGTCCGCCGAGCGCGCCGCCCGCGACCACCAGCGAAACAGCGATGCCGATGACTCCGCCGGCCAGTGCAGCCCGACGTCCCCACGACGTCATGGACGCACGCTCAGGGCAGATGAAGGTCTCATGCAGATCGTTCGCTCCCGGTGCGTTAGCGGACGGGTTTGGCGCCCGTTGCGTCTATCACCCATCCACATCGGCGTCCGGTGCGAAGAACAGGTGATCAACCTCTTCGTACACGGAGAGGGTTCGTCGGTGTGTTCCGCCCCGGCTCGAGCACTGGGTCGAGGCGGTCGCCCTGAGCACGTATGACCCCGTTCCACAGGCCACCACCGTAGGAGACACATGGCAACCCCCACAGGACCGTCCGCGCGTAAGCGCGCGATGGTCATCCTCACCGCCGCGGCCACGGTCGCTGGCGGCGCCGCCTTGCTCGGCCCGGGCGTCAGCTCGGCGTCCAGCCACCGCGAGGCGCCGTACATCTCGACGGACCCGTCGGTCGACAACACCGACACGTACGCGTTCGTCAACCCCAACGACGCCAACATGGCGACGCTGATCACGAACGTCTCGCCGCTGCAGGACCCGGCTGGCGGCCCGACGTACTTCCCGTTCGCCACCGACGCCCGCTACAACATCAACGTCGACAACAACGGCGACGCGGTTCCGGACCTCACGTTCCGTTGGCTGTTCAAGGACGTCGACAAGCGCGGAACGGTCCAGCACGGCAACAAGGGCGGCGCGTCGTTCCTGTATGCCGACGGTCCGGTGACGTCGCTGACCGACGACAACCTGCTGTTCCGACAGACCTACACGGTCCAGGCGATCGCCAACCCGACCAGCGGCACGCCCGTCGTGACAACGCTGATCAGCGACGCCCCCGTACCGCCGAACAACGTCGGCATCGGGACCATCCCGGACTACAAGACGCTGACCGACCAGGCAGTGGCCGCTGGCAAGATCGGCTCCGGCCCGTACTCGGGTGCGTCGGTGTTTGCTGGTCAGCGCAAGGACCCGTTCTTCCTTGACCTGCGCGTCTTCGACCTCCTCTACGGCGGTCCGGCCAACCCGCTGCAGTTCACCGGCTTCAACCAGGTGAAGGACAAGAACGTCAACACCCTGGCGATCTCGGTGCCCAAGAGCCTGCTGGCCTCTGCCGGCAGTGTGGCGGACAACCCGGTCATCGGCGTTTACGCGACGACCGACCGCCACTCGACCCGCACGCTGCAGGCCACCGGCGCAAACCCCGGTAGCCCGCAGGTGTCCAGCGACAACAACGTCAACGACTGGGTCCAGGTCTCGCGCCTGGGTAGCCCGCTCGTCAACGAGGTCGTCGTTCCGGCTCCGTTCAAGGACTACTTCAACCGGTCCACGCCGGACCAGGATGCCAAGCTCCAGCCGGTCGTCGACCGGGTCATTGACCCGGAGCTGCCGTACCTCGTTGAGGGCATTTACGGCATCCCGAACCCGAACAAGGCCTCGGGGACAAAGAAGGACCGCGCCGACCTGGTGCAGGTCTTCCTCACCGGTGTCGACAAGCTCAACAACATCAACCTGAACAAGGCCAACGGCAACGTCCCGTCGGAGATGCTGCGTCTCAACCTGAGCATCGCTCCTACGGCCAAGCCGAACAACGGTGGCGTCCTCGCTGGCGACAACGCTGGCTTCCCGAACGGCCGTCGTCTCGCTGACGATGTCGTCGACATCGCCCTCAAGGTTGTTGAGGGTGCGCTCGTCCCCGGTGTTGACCCGGCCGTCAAGACGACCGTCCTGTCCCTCGGTGACGGCGTCGACGACTCAGCACAGGGCCTCGGTGCCGCCACACAGGGCACCGGCAACCTGAGTACGTTCCCGTTCGTCGCTGACCCGCTCACCGGCACCGACTCTCCCGTCGGTGGCACGCCGGTCTCCTTCACCCAGAAGGTCACCAGCAGCGGTGGCAAGGTCAGCACCCAGGTCACCGGCATCACGCCGGCCATCCCGGGTGGGTTCGTCCAGCTGTACCGCGTCAACGCCGATGGTTCGCTCACCGGCTTCGGCACCTCGCAGCTCAACGCTGCGGGTACGGCCAGCATTGTCCGTAACTTCACCGGCACGGCGGGTCAGCAGATCACGCTGAACTTCCGCGTCTTCCCGAAGCGCGGCAGTGCGGCCCTGGTGAACCGTGGTCTCCCGACCACGATCACCATCCGCTAGTCAGCACCATCCGCTGGTGAGCCCAGCACTGACGCACGACTCCGGGGCGGTCCCTCCATACAGTGGGGCCGCCCCGGCTGCGTCTGCACGGTCTGCCCCGAACCCGCCCACGTGCCACAGTTGTGCCCCACTTGGAGGCCACCCGCCATGCGCCTGACCGCGTCGACCACCCTCTTGCTGAGCGCTCTGGTGCTCGCCGGCTGCTCCGGCTCAAGCGACAGCGGATCAGCCCCGCTGCCCAGCGCCTTTGCGGACGGAACCTGCCGCACCGTGGCGAGCGACGTGCTTGAGCTCGGTCGGCAGGCTGATCGGCTGGGCAAGGGCGGCGAGGTGCCAGCCGACGTTCTCGAGAGCCTGGCGAAGGCGCAGAGCAGCATCCGGCCGCTCGTTGAGGCCGCGGAGCCGGCCTACAAGCCCGCGTTGCAGAAGCTCGTGGTCGCCGCTGGCCTCGTCCGCCTCGAGGCCAAGGTCGGTAGTTACCAACCCAAGACCGGTGCCGGGCTGAAGAAGTCGTACGCCTCGGTCGTCGATGTCTGCACTCAGGCCCCGGGCGCGACGACGACGCCGTAGCTAGGCTCATCCCGTGTCCCTGATCCCGCCCGGCCCGGACAGTCGGTGGCGCTGCACCCTGTGTGGCAACCTCACTCGCTTCGATGTCCTGCGCTCCACCCGGGCCAGGGAGTACGTCCACGCGGACCTCGCTGGGATGCAGGCGATCGAGGAGCGCGAGTTGCTCGAGGACGTCGTCGAGCACGTGACCTGCCGCTGGTGCAACGCCGTCGATCAGGTCGAAGTGGTCCCCCGTCCGGGCTGATCCGCATTTTGTCGGACCCCCTTCGTAACGTCCCTCCTACCGGCGAATGCTGGTCTTCCCCGCCTTGTAGGAGGCTGCTGTGCTCATCGACTGCGACGGTTGCGTGATGCGCGACCTGGCTTGCGCCGACTGCGTGGTGACCGTGCTCCTCGGCGCCGAGCCCGGCGGATTTGAGATGGACGAGACCGAGGCTAGGGCGCTGGGTGTGCTGGCCGACAGCGGGTTGGTGCCCCACCTGCGGCTCGTCCCGCTGGGCATGCCGACCATGCCGGCCAGGCCTGATCGGGCCGTGTCCTAGGGTCGGTATGAGGCTTTCCCTTGTCGTGAGTCCGGCAACGCGGAACACTCACCGTCACCGCCGACTCACGGCGGGCGAAACGGAGGACCCGGGTGCGCGAGCTCCACGTCATCGCTTTGAGCGAGGACGGCCGGTCAGTCCTGCTGGCTCCGAGCAAGAAGGCACCTGACGGAGCGTTCCGGGTCAAGCTCGAGGGCAAGCTCAGCGCTGCTCTGCGCGGCGAGCTGCGCAGAGCGGGAGAGACGGGCATTCGTCCGGTCGACGTCTCGCCCAAGGACATTCAGGCCAGGATGCGGGCCGGCGAGTCGGCGCAGCAGATCGCCGACGCCGCCGGTGTCCCGGTCGCTCGGGTCGAGCGCTTCGCCGGTCCGGTGCTGTCCGAACGCGAGCGGATCATCGACCAGGCCCGCGCGGCGACGCTGACCCGCGGTCGGCTCGGACCCTCGCAGCTGCCTTTAGGGGACGCCGTGCAGGCCGCGCTGGCCGAGACGGACTCGCTCAAGGCCGACTCCGTGACGTGGTCGGCCCGCCGCTTGGACTCCGGCCACTGGCTCGTGCAGGTCTCGTACGTGGCGCGGGCCCGGGCCAAGACCGCGAGCTGGGTGCTCGATCCGCACACCCGCGCCGTCACCGCGTCGGACCCCGCATCTTCCGCCCTCGGCCATCGCAGCGACGTTCCGCCGCAGGGCGCAGCTGCCGCGGTTGCCGCCGCGGCCAAGGCCACCGGCGGTGCCGCCGCCGCTCGGCGCCCAGCCACGCGAGCCGCCAAGCCGGTCGCAAGGAAGGCGGCGAAGAAGGCCGCGCCGGTCAAGAAGGCTGCCGCCAAGAAGGCCGCGCCGGTCAAGAAGAAGGCCGCGCCGGTGAAGAAGGCTCCGGTCAAGAAGGCTCCGGTCAAGAAGGCTCCGGTCAAGAAGGCTCCGGTGAAGAAGGCCGTCGCGAAAAAGGCCTTGCCTGCCAAGGCAAGCAGGGCGACGCCAGCCAAGAAGACGGCAGCAAAAGTAGCGCCGCCCAAGGTGCCCGCACCTCGCGCGCTGCGCGTCGTACCGCCGCCGCCCGCAGAGCCCGAGGAGCAGCCGCGTCGCCGGGCTGCCGGTGAACGCGCGCAGGTGCCTGCCTGGGCCGACGTCCTGCTCGGGATCTCGCCCCGCGGCGACAAGGCAGACGGCTGAGCCGCAACTCCCGCGCGTTCGCCCTGCTCCTTGCCTGCGCGGTGTTGCTGACGGCCTGCGGTGGTTCGCGGTCCGGGACCGATCGGCCGATCGGTACGACAACCGGGCTGGCCCGGCTTGATGCAGCGATCAGTGGGTTCGATCAAGCCCGCACGGAGGTCCTCGCCGGCACGGGTGCCCTGGTCGCCGCGGCGCTGGCCCTCGACGCAGCTGACGCCGCCTGCTCGACCGGCGACCGTTCAGCGGCGCGGGCCGCACGTTCGCGGGCTCGTGACACCGTGCCGAGGGCGAAGGCCGCGCTCGCCGCCCTGCCCACGCGCCTTGCGGCCTACGACAAGGGCGCCAGCGAGTTGGCCGCAGCTGCCAAAGCGGCGACCAGCCTGGACGCTGGTCAGCGTTCGGCGGTGCAGCAGGTGGTCACAGCGGCGAAGGCCGAGGGCGCGGCTGCGGACGCCTTCCGGATAGCCGGCAAGACCGCGTGGCCGGCCTACGCGGCGCTGGACGAAGCGCAGGCGACGTGGCTGACGCGTTCGTCGGCCGGGTGGTATCGCACCAAGAAGGAAGGGGCCGACGCGTACGCCGTCTTCGTTCAGGATCAGCAGGCAGCTCTGACCCAGGCCAGGACCTTGCTCCGCAGAGTCGACGAGGCGCGCCGACCGGTCAGTGATCGGGTGCAGGCCGCCCTGCGGGCGGCTGACGCCGCGCTCGCGCCGCTGCGCGCCCCCGAACTTCCCGGCGGCTGAGCCAGCGATCGCGCGGGCCTTACCGACTGCGCTGCAGTGCTTCCACGAGCTGAGCGAGGGTCGGTGCGCCGCGCAGACCGTCTGGAGTGGCGAACACCCGGCAGGACAATCCCACGGGGGCCGATTCCTCGGCGAACGGGTCAAGCCCGTCGATCAGGATGGTGGGGGACCCGCGAAAACGTAGACGCTCCGCGTCCTCAGGCGTCGCGACGTTGACGTGACGTGGATCTGCGGCAATGCCCGTGGCCGCAAGTGCCTCCCGAAGCAGACGGTCGGTCTCCTGCCAGTTCGGGCAGCCGTCGAAGTAGAGGAGTTGTACGTCCATGAGCCGACCCTAAATCCCGGTGGCCCGTGATCATCGACACCAGCGGGTGTCGATTGTCCTCGGCTCGGCGCAGTGGGCGCACCGGGTAACGGTCAGGACGGCGTCGAGCCGCTCGCGCGAAATGACTTCGCCGCACTTCGCGCAAAGACCCGCGAGGCCGGCGTCAAGCCGCTCCAAAGCCAGCGCCGCCTGACTCTGGAGTTGGTCGGCATGGCGGGCGGCTCCGTTCGCTGCGCAACCACTGCTCACGGCAAGGGACACGTCGGAGCCTGCGAGACGTGCCACAAGCGCAGCCCGGCGAGTCTGCACCCAGTTCTGGTCCACGTTCACCACCCGGCTGCTCACGTGTCTGAGGCTAGGCGGTGATGGCGTGGGCTCTGCGCCGCCACTGGCTCTGCGGATTGCCGCGCTCGGGCCTCAAGGAGGATGATCCTGCGCGCCACGTCAGTGCGGGGGAGCGGAGGTCGGTGTGGACATCGTGGGTGATCTGCGAGCACGCACGCGGGGAGAGGTGTTGGCCCCGCGCGACGGCGGGTACCAGGCGGCCCGCG
>JBKJLP010000461.1:0-2956 GCA_046596735.1 Mycobacteriales bacterium
AGTGAGACTGGCTACCTGGAACGTCAACTCGATCGGAGCTCGGCTGCCTCGGCTGTTGCCGTGGCTCGAGGAGGTCGCCCCCGACGTCGTCGCGCTGCAGGAGACCAAGTGCGCCGACAGCGCTTTCCCGTACGCCGACCTGACAGCCCTGGGCTATGAGGCGGCGCACTCAGGAGACGGGCGCTGGAACGGCGTTGCCGTTGTGTCCCGCGTCGGCCTGTCCGCCGTCGACACGGTGCTCGACGGCCATCCCGAGCCACGGTTCGTCGCGGCGCAGTGCGGGCCGCTGCAGGTGCAGTCGCTCTACGTCCCGAATGGGCGGTCCCTGGGCGATCCGCACTACGCCTACAAGCTCGCGTGGTTGGCGACGCTGGCCGAGCAGCTGGCGCCTGCTGACCCTGCGCAGCCTGTCGTACTGATGGGCGACCTCAACGTCGCGCTGCACGATGAGGACGTGTGGGACCGTTCGGCCTTTGTCGACTCCACCCACGTCACCGAGCCGGAGCGGGCTGGTGTGCGGCGACTCCTCGACTGGGGTCTGACTGACGTCCAGGCGCGACCCGGCAAGGGCGACCACCCGTTCACCTACTGGGACTACCGCGCCGGGATGCTGCACAAGAACCTCGGCATGCGCATCGATTACGTGCTGGCCTCAGCCCCGGTCGCCGCTGCCGTCACCGATGCCTACGTCGATCGCGAGGCCCGCAAGGGAAAGGGCGCCAGCGACCACGCACCTGTGGTCGTCGACCTGTCCCTCTAAGCGACAGCCGACGTTCGCTTGCGCTTCCACGGAAACGTCGTGCCCGTACGCAGGATCGAGGCCTGGTAAATCCGTCCCGCACCTACCGCCAGGGCGCTGGACGCGGCCAGCATCAGTAGCGCCGTGCCGACGACCTGCACCGGACCGGTGACGCCGGCCGCGATCCGCAGTGGCATGAGGACCGCCGAGAAGGGCGGGATCCACGACATCACGTTGCTCAGGTGCCCGCTCGGGTCGCTGACACTGGCTTGAGCGACGCCGAACATCGCAATGACCAGCACCGAGAGTGGAGCCGTAGCGCTGCCGATCTCCTCCTGCCTGGACACCAGTGACCCCGCGGCGGCATAGAGCACGCCGAGGAACAGGTAGCCCAGGACGTACCAACCCAGTGCGCTCACAAACGTCAGCATCGCTGGCGCGGACAAGCTGAGCAGGCCGCTCGCCGCGGCGGATCCGAGGCCGACCACGCCGTAGGCCGCCAACTGGATCAGGCCCACAACGCCGATGCCGATGACCTTCCCGGCGAGCAGGTGTAGCGGTTTGATGGCCGCGAGCAGCAGCTCGACGACGCGGGTCGTTTTCTCCTCCACGACCCCAGTGGCCACGGCGACGCCGTTGCCCAGCAGTTGCAGATAGAGCAGGGCGACGACCGCAAAAGCCAGGGCGGTGCGCTGGTCGGCATCCTTCCTGGGAGGGTGTACGAACTGGATGTCCAGCGTGGCCTTGGCGGCTGCGGCCGCGAGAGTCCCCGGGTCGACGCCCTGCTTGACCAGTGCACTGGAGACCGCACTCTGTTGGACCGCGGACGTCAGCAGCGCGCGCAGGGTGGCATTGAGGTTCTTGTCGGCCCGCGCGACGAAACCCTCGCCCTGCACAGACAGCGAGGCTTTGACGTCGCCCTTGAGCAGCGCCTGTTCGGCGGCCGCGGCGCTCGGGATGGTGTTGATCTCGACCTTGGTCTGCAGACTCTCGCCGGCCGCCTTGAGCGCCGGCTCGAGCTGGCTGGCCTGGCCGACGACTCCGATCTTGACGGGCTTGTTCGGACCATCGCTCAAGACCGCGGTGAGCGTCAGCCCGCCAATGATCAGGAGCAGAAACAGTCCGTTGCCAATAACGAAGGCCTTCGTCATGACTCGGGTACGAATTTCGCGCACGGCGACCAAGCGGATCGCACTGGTCGCTGACAGGCCGGCCGGGGCCGCAGGCGCACTCATGCCGCAACCACCTCTCTGAAGAGCTCGGTGAGGGAGGGGCGGTGCAGGGCGAATTCGCGGACCGGGCCGGTGGCCAGTGCGGCAATGAGCACCTGCTGGTCGTCGGCGTGCGGCGCGACCTCAAGCACCGTCTTGCCGGGCTCTTCGGTCAGTACCGTGACGCCCGGCAGCCCGACTGCCCAACCGAGGGCGGCCTCGGGTGCGCGCACGACCAACTGGGCGACGCCCCGAGCCCGCAGGTCGTCGACGCTGCCGAGCGCCTTCATCTGGCCCTTGCTGATGATCCCCACGCGGTCGCACAGCCGTTGTACGAGATCGAGTTGGTGGCTGGAGAAGATGACCGGCATTCCCTGCGCGCAGCGTTCCCGCAGGACCTCGGACATGACGTCGACCGCGACCGGGTCCAGCCCGGAGAACGGTTCATCCAGGATGAGCAGCCCGGGGTCGTGGATCAGCGCGGCGGCAAGCTGCACGCGCTGCTGGTTGCCCAGGCTCAGGGCGTTGACTTTGTCGTTACGCCGGTGCGCCACGTCCAGGCGCTCAGTCCAGTAGGTCACCGCCGCCTGCGCGCGCGGCCGGTCGAAGCCATGCAGCCGGGCGAGGTAGTCGAGGTGGTCACCGACCCGCATTTTCGGGTAGAGGCCACGCTGCTCAGGCATGTAGCCGATCCGCCGGCGGACCGAGAGGTCGATGGCCTTTCCGCCCAGCACGATCTGGCCTGCATCCGCGGACAGCATGCCGAGGGCGATCTTCATGGTGGTGCTCTTACCGGCCCCATTGCTGCCCACGAAGCCGAACAACTCGCCCGGCTCGACCGTGAAGGACAGGTCGTCCAAGGCGACCGTGTCCGCAAATCGCTTGGAGACGTGTTGCACGTCCAGCTGCCAGTCCTGCACCGAGCCCCCCTCGTACGTTCTCCAGGACACTAGGTGCGACACGGGCGAGCAGGGGCCGGGACCGGGGTGGCGAGCGTGCGGCGCCC
>JBKJLP010000496.1:0-10488 GCA_046596735.1 Mycobacteriales bacterium
GAGGAGTCGACCAACGCCGCCAACTCCTGCGGCGACAACGCCGTCAGCACCGGTCGCGAGGACCAGTCAGTGGAGGTGGACATGACCCAATTTTACGACCCAGGTACGACAATTTCGGGGTCATCCACAAAGCAAAAACCTCTACACAGGTGGATTTTTGTTCGTCGCAGAAAGTCGCTCACGACTAGCAGGCGTCCAAGAAGCGATCGAGGACGCGGGTCCCAAACTTCAAGCTTTCGAGGGGAACCCGCTCATCGACGCCGTGGAACATCCCGGCGAAGTCCAGGTCTGGCGGGAGGCGCAAGGGTGAGAAGCCGAAGCCCCGAACCCCCAGACGGCTAAAGGATTTTGCGTCGGTGCCGCCGCTCAACGTGTAGGGCACCGGGCGCGCCCCGGGATCCTCAGCCTTGAGCGCGCTACTCATCGCCTCGACGAGAGCACCTTCGAACTCGGTCTCCAGCGCGATGTCGTAGTGGACGTACTCCCGGGTGATCCCGGCTCCGAGAGCCTCGTCGATCTCGATCTCCCACTCCTGCTCGAAGCCCGGCAAAAAGCGTCCATCGACCATGGCGTGGGCCTGACCGGGAATCACGTTGTGCTTGTAGCCCGCGTCGAGCATCGTGGGGTTGGCGGTGTTGCGCAGGGTCGCCCCGATGATCCGGGCCAGGGGCCCGAGCTGGGCCACGGTGGTCTCCATGTCGTTCGCGTCGAGCTCGAGGCCAAAGGCCTCCCCCACCTCGTCCAGGAAGCGGCGCACCGTCTTCGTCACGTGGATCGGGAACTCGTGCTTGCCCAAGCGAGCGACCGCTTCGCACAATGCGGTCACGGCGTTGTCGCCATTGATCATGCTGCCGTGACCAGCGGTGCCGTTGGCCGTCAGCCGCATCCAGGCCATGCCTTTCTGCGCTGTCTCGATGAGATAAAGACGAAGGTCGTCGTTGACCGTCAGTGAGAAGCCGCCGACCTCGCTGATGCCCTCCGTGCAGTCAGCGAAAAGATCGGGCTGGTTGTCAACCAGCCACTGCGCACCAAAGACGCCACCGGCCTCCTCGTCTGCCACGAACGCCAGCACCACGTCGCGCGGTGGCTTGCGGCCCGTGCGCATCCGATCGCGGACCATGGACAGGACCATCGCGTCCATGTCCTTCATGTCAACCGCGCCGCGGCCCCAGAGGCAGCCGTCGGCGATCTCCCCGGCGAACGGGTCGTACGTCCATTCCTTGGGCTCAGCCGGCACGACATCGAGGTGGCCGTGGATGAGCAGCGGAGGCCGACTGCTGTCCGTGCCTTCCATCCGGGCGACGACGGACGTCCGGCGGGGAGCTGCTTCGAAGACAAGTGGCTCCAGCCCCACCTCGGCGAGTTTCTCCGCGACGTACTCGGCCGCGGCACGTTCGCCTTCTCCGGAGCCGGTCCCGTCGTTGACACTCGGGAAGCGGATCAGGTCCCGGCACAGCTCGACGACCTCGTCCTCAACTCCCACGGTGAGCTCCTTCGCCTCGCGGGCCGGCGTCGTCCACGCCGGGCCTCGGTATAGTGAAGCCCAGCACCAGGAACCACCCACAAGCGGTTGTGGCGGAATGGCAGACGCGCAACGTTGAGGTCGTTGTGTCCGAAAGGACGTGGGGGTTCAACTCCCCCCAACCGCACGCTCAGACCGACCCACGCAGAAGCCGGACCACCCTTGAGGTGATCCGGCTTCTCGCACGTACGGGGGCGTCAGCCCGTGGTCGGGCTCGGGGAGGGACTGGTGCTGCCCGATGGCTTGGTCGACGCGGAGGCCGCGGGGCTGGCGGTCGGGCTCGGCGACACGGTCTGCGAAGGGGTCGGTGTGGGTTCCACCGGAGCATCGGCCGCGGTGTCGCCCGTGGGGTTGTCGGTCCCGGGGGCCTTGCTACCTGCAGTGAAGGTGTAGGACCCGCCGTACAGGTAGACCGACATACCGACGGTGAGCGCCTTGAGCAAGTACTTCGCGTCGGTCCGGGTGACACGGACACAACCGTGGCTGGCCGGTCGGGCTGGGACGCTGTTGGAGCCGTGGATGGCCCAGCCGCGGTAGAAGTACTGCGGGTCGTACAACGTGCCCAGGTCGGCCTCGCGCTCGCCGACGATGCGGCGCTGGATCGTGTAGTAGCCGCTAGGCGTGAGCGCCCTGGCCGTCCCGCCCGACTTCTGGCTGTAGGTCGCGCCGTTGCCCGAACTCACCGGCATGATCCGGCTGATCGCGCCACCCTTGACGACATAGAGCACCTGCTTGCTCAGGTCGATCTCCACCCGGTTGGCGGGTGCGTTGCCACGTAGGACCGGTGACGTCGGCGAGGCCAACGCCGCCAGCGTTGCAGGCCCAACGAAGCCATCGGCGCCCAGGCCCTGCACCTTCTGGAACGCCATGACGGCGCTACGGAGGGACGGTCCACGGGCGCCGTCGATGGCGCCGACGTAGTACTTCAGGGTGGTCAGCTGGCGCTGGGCGGCGGCCACGTCGTAACGGAAAACCGGCTTGGGCGGAGCCGCACTGATCGAGGGACTCGGCGAAGGCGAACTCGCCGGCTCCTCGGTGACCAGGCTTTCGGACGGCGACGGGGTCGGCTCGCTCACTCGCACAGCAGGCAGGTCTTGGGCTACGGGCGCCCCCGTGGACAGGCAGCCGGTCGCCACGAGCGCCAACCCGGTCAGTGCGGCAGCGAGAGGCAACACGGTCGGGCGCACGCGGACTCCGGGGTCATGAGGGGCACGGTTGACGTCCTAGAAGACGCACGGCAGGCCTCCGAGGTTGCCGCCGAGTCCGAGGTTACCTCGCGATAGCTCGAGAATCGGGCAACCAGCACCAATTCCGGCACTCGGTCAGCAAGATCTCCCGCACAGGCAGGACTCCGCAGCACTGCGGCGAAAGCAGCCGTGACGCCCACACGCGTCACGATCGGGGGGATCACGTGCTGCGGGGGCGGACGATCGGTGCTGCGCTCTTCGCCTTGCTCGGGCTCATCGCTGCAGGCGCCCCGGCCGGAGCCCTACCGGGCGATTCTGGTTCGGGCGTGTCCACCATCGTCGCGACGACGTACGACGGGGCGCTGCGCCAGGTCCGAATCTACGTACCCCCCAGGGTGCCGCAGCGCACCCGTGTCCCCCTCGTGATGGTGCTGCACGGGCTGTTCCTGGACCCCTCCACCGCCGAAGCGACGAGCGGCCTCGACCGGGTCGCGGACAACGACGACGTCGCGATGGTCTACCCGCAGGGGCTGAACGGCAGCTGGAACGCCGGCACATGCTGCGACGCGAGCAGTCGAGACCACGTCGACGACGTCGGTTTCCTGGCGCACGTGGTCGACCTCGTCGACATGCTGCAGCCGATCGACCGGGACCGGGTCTACGTCGCCGGCTTCTCCAACGGCGGGATGATGGCGCTTCGGGCGGCCTGTGCTCGCCCGGATGTCTTCGCAGCAGCCGCCTCGGTCGGCGGCACGCTGCAGAGCGGTTGCCTGTCGCCCCATCCCAGCAGCGCGCTGTTGTTGCATGGGCTGCGCGACACGACTGTCCCGTACCAAGGAACCCCGTACAGCCGTTTCCTGGAGACCGCCTTGACGCCGGTGCGCGACGCCTCGCTCATCCTGGCCCGGCACGCCGGCTGCACCGCGCTGCGCACGCAAACCTCCGCCAGGTACAGCACGACGACGTACCGCGGGTGCGCACCGCAAACGTCGGTCGAGTTGGTGACGGTCCCCGCCCTCGGGCACCACTGGCCGAGCATGACCACCGATGGAGTCGGCGGACAGAGCCTCGTGTGGAACTTCCTGCAGCGCCACCGGCGCGGGACGGGCTGACCCGACAGCTCAACTGCCGCCGGCGCGTTGTATCGCCGTCCGGGCAGCCACCTGCTGCCACGTCGCTGTGCGCTCGGACCGAGCGCTCCCGCCAAACGTAATCAGCCAGTGCAGCAGCGTCGTGAGCTGGCTCTTGAACCCCACGATGTAGAACAGGTGCAGGGCCAGCCACATGAGCCAGGCGACGAACCCGGCGGTGCGGAATCGCCCGACACTCACGACGGCGTGGAAGCGCGAAACCGTGGCCATGCTGCCTTTGTCCTTGTACGAAAAATCGCTGCGCGAAGGGCGACCCTTTGCCTCGCGGGCGACCTGCTTGGCGGCGTGCCGGGCGCTCTGGATCGCCACCTGCGCTACCCCCGGCTGGCCGGCCAACATGTCGCCCAGCACGTAGACCTCGGGGTGTCCAGGCAGGCTCAAATCAGGTTGGACGTGCAGTCGGCCGGCCCGGTCGGTCTCGGCACCCGACTGTTCGGCCAGTTGTTTTGCCAGGGGTGGGGCCGCGACGCCGGCGGCCCAGATCTTGCAGCCGGCCTCGATCCGCCGGGTGCCGCCGTCTCGGTCTTTGACCTCGATGCCGTGAGCGTCCACGTCGACCACCTGCGCACCCAGTTGGACGTCCACCTTGATGCGCTTCAGCTGGTGCATGGCTTTGCCAGATAGCTCCTCGCCAAAGTTTCCTAGCACGGCGTCGGCGGCGTCCAGGAGCACCACCCGGGTGGTCTCCGGGTTGATGCTGCGGAAGTTGCCGCGCAACGCACGACGCGCCAACTCGGAGATCTGCCCGGCCATCTCGACGCCGGTCGGGCCGGCGCCGACCACGACGAAGGTCAGCCACCGGTCGATCTCGGCCGGGTCGGTGGCGAGCTCGGCGAGTTCGAACGCACCGAAGATGCGGCCTCGCAACTCCAGTGCGTCGTCGATCGACTTCATCCCCGGTGCGTGCTCGGCGAACTGGTCGTTGCCGAAGTACGACTGCGTCGAGCCGGCGGCCACGATCAAGTGGTCATACGGGGTGATGGACGTTCCGACGGGAGACAACGACGTGACGGTCCGGGCTTGCAGGTCCACGTGTTGCACGTCGCCGAGCAAAACCCTCGCGTTCTTCTGCTTGCGCAGGATGTCGCGGGTGGCCGGAGCGATCTCGCCTTCGGACAGGATGCCCGTCGCGACCTGATAGAGCAGCGGCTGGAACAGGTGGTGGCCGGTGCGGCCGAGCAACGTGACGTCGACCGGTGCCCGCTTGAGGGCTTTGGCCGCGAACAGGCCACCGAAGCCCGATCCAATGATGACGACGCGCGGACGGTCTGTGCTCACGTCACTCCTTGTCGCTTCGTTCGGTCAGCGGAACAGAACGCCTGGGTTGAGGATCCCAGCCGGGTCCAGCGCGGTCTTGATGGCCCGCATCGCTGCGAGTTCCGTGCCCGACCTCGACAGGCCTAACCACGCGACCTTGGCTCGGCCCACGCCATGCTCAGAGCTGATGCTGCCGGCGAGTTCGGCGACGAGGCGCAAGACGGCGTCGGTGACCTCGGTGTGCCGCTGAACGGCTTCCAGAACGTTGACGTGCAGGTTGCCCTCGTTGACGTGCCCGAAGACGATCAGCTGCGCGTCCCCGCAGGCCGCGCTCACTGCCGCAGGGAGCCGCTCAATGAGCTCCGCCAACCGCGAAACCGGTACAGAGACGTCGAGTTTGACGGGTACACCCGCTGCGCTAATGGCTTCGGTGTGCTGCTCGCGGTAGGCCCAGAGCGCCCGCTGACCGGCCGCGTCGCTAGCCACCGTCGCATCGCGTAGTCCCGCTACCGCGGCGACCGCGTCGACGAGCCGCTCGGTGGGGTCCGTGGCCCCGGCGCATTCCAGGACGAGGTAGGCCGGGTGCTCCTGCGCGAACGGCGCGGGCAGGTTGGCGTAGCCCCGGACCAGCGCCAGACCGGCACTGAAAAAGAGTTCGGCGCCAGCGAGGTCAGGGAGTGCGGCCCGCAGCGTCGGTAGGGCCGCGACCGCGGTGGCGGCGTCCGGGAGGGCGAGCAGGGCGACGCAGCGGGCTCGCTCGCGCGGGACGAGCAGGAGTCGCAGTTGGGTCAGGACGCCGAGGGTGCCCTCGCTGCCGCACAGCAGCGACACCAGGTCGTAGCCGGTGTTGTCCTTCGTCAGTCCGCCCAGCCGCGACACCACCGAGCCGTCGGCGAGCACGGCCTCTCCCCCGACCACCTGCGCGCGCATGCTGCCGTAGCGCAGGACCCGGATGCCGCCGGCGTTGGTGGCCACCAACCCGCCAAGGGTGGCGGAGTCGCGGGCGGCCAGATCGACCCCGACATCAAGACCCTGCGCGCGAGCAGCGGTCTGCACGGCAGCGAGAGTCGCGCCCGCCCCGACCGTGACCTGCGCCGCCGCGATGTCGATCTCGCCGATGGCGCTCAGCCGGGTCAGGCTGAGGACGATCTCTCCCCCAGCGGGAACCGAACCTCCGACGAGTCCGGTGTTTCCGCCTTGTATGACCACGCCTTGGCCGACCGAAGCGCAGGCGCTGATGACCGCCGCGACCTGACCCGTGTCGGCCGGTCGTACGACCGCAAGCGACGTACCAGTGAATCTCCCGGTCCAGTCGGTCTCGTACGAGCGGCGCAGATCTTCATCCACGAGAACGTGCTCTGCGCCGACGACGTCAACCAAGGCGTCGAGAAGGGTCACGTCAACACCCAAAGCCGGACGGTCTCTGGCAGAGCCTGCAGCGCCACGACGATGTCGTCCGAAGCGAGTGCCGCCACGTCAGTGACCACGTAGCCCATCGAGCCACTGGTCCCCAGCATCTGGCCCTCAATGTTGACGCCGTGATCCGCGAGCGCGCCGTTGACGGTGGCGAGGACGCCCGGCGTGTTGGTGTGCAGCAGCAGGATGCGGGTCGTGCCCAGCCCGCGCGGGAGTGCCACCTGCGGCAGATTGACGCTGAGCGAGGTGTTGCCAGCAACGGCGTAATCCCGAAGCTTGCCGGCCACGAAGTTGCCGATGTCCTGCTGGGCCTCTTCGGTCGACCCGCCGACGTGTGGCGTCAGGATGACGTTGCGCAGCCCACGCAACTCGGAGACGAACTCCTCCGCCGACGTCCTCGGCTCCTGGGGAAACACGTCGACCGCGGCGCCGACGAGATGCCCGCTCTCGATGTTGGCCCGCAAGGCCTTGTGGTCCACCACAAAGCCGCGCGACAGGTTGAGGAACACGCTGCCGGGCTTCATCCGGGCGAACTGCTCGGCGCCGAACAGCGCGTTGTTGCCAGCCCGGCCGTCGACATGCAGCGTCACGACGTCGGCCTGGGCGAGCAATTCTTCCAGAGTGCCGCACCGCCTGGCGTTGCCGAGCGCGAGCTTGTCAGCGCTGTCGTAGAAGAGCACGGACATGCCGAGCGCCTCGGCGAGCACCGACAACTGGCTCCCGATGTTGCCGTAGCCGACGATGCCGAGCCGCCGACCACGGACCTCGTGGCTGCCCACCGCCGACTTGTCCCAGCGGCCAGCGTGCATGTCGGCGTTCTTGTCGGTGAGCCGGCGGGTGAGTGCGATCAGCTCCGACAGCGCCAGCTCCACGACGCTGCGGGTGTTGGAGAAAGGGGCGTTGAAGACGGCGATGCCCCGCTCGGTGGCAGCCGCGAGATCGATCTGGTTTGTCCCGATGCAGAAGGCGCCAACCGCAACCAGCTGGTCGGCCTCGGCCAGCACGGCGCGCGTCAGGGTGGTGTTGGACCGCAACCCCAACAGCGTCACGCCCTTGATCCGGGTGAGGAGTTCGCGCTCTGACAGCGCACCGATTACCCGTTCGACGTCGTAACCCGCGTCGCGAAGCACGAAGGCGGCGTCGTCGTGGATGTTCTCCAGCAAGAGGGCACGCGGCTGGCTCGTCACCGGGTCAAGGGTAGGGCGCACGCCGTGCAGCGCCCCGGTAACGTCCCGGCCATGACGCCCCGACTGCGGCCGCTGCTGTCCGGCCTACCGGCCTACAAGCCCGGTCGACGCCCGAAGGCCGGGCAGGACGTGCTGCGATTAGCGAGCAACGAGACGCCTTTCCCCTTGCTTCCCAGCGTGATCGAGGCGGTGGCCAGGGCAGTGGCTGACGGCAACCGCTATCCCGATCCCGCGGTGACCGAACTCACGGCCGCCGTCGCCGCCAAGCACGGCGTCGAGCCCGCCCAGGTCGCGATCGGCTGCGGCTCGGTCATGCTCGTCCAGCAGCTTGTCCAGATCGCCGCCGACGCGGGCGACGAGGTCATCTACGCCTGGCGCTCCTTCGAGGCCTACCCGGCGCTGGTCAAGATCGCCGGCGCCACACCGGTCGAGGTGCCCCTGGCCGGCTACGAGCACGACCTTGACGCGATGGCCGCCGCCGTCACCGACCGGACCCGGCTGATCGTGCTGTGCTCGCCCAATAACCCGACCGGACCGGCGCTGCGCGAGACGGACGTACGAGCGTTTCTCGCTCGGGTGCCAGACACCGTGCTGGTGGTCTTGGACGAGGCCTACGCCGAGTTCGTCGACGACCCCGAGGCGGTTGATGGCCGGCGGCTGCTCGCCGAACACGCCAACCTGTGCGTGCTGCGCACCTTTTCCAAGGCCTACGGCCTGGCCGGGCTGCGGGTGGGCTACTGCCTGGCCGGCTCCACGGAGGTCGCTGCCGCGCTCCGGCAGGTGCAGGTGCCGTTCTCGGTGTCGATTCCGGCCCAGGCGGCAGCCTTGGCCAGCCTCGCTGCCGAAGACGAACTGCTCGAGCGGGTGCGCTCCATCGCCGCCGAGCGCGAACCCCTCCGCGTGGCCCTGCGGGATCTGGGCTACGACGTCCCGCCTTCGCAGGGCAACTTCGTCTGGCTGCCGACGGGCTCGGACACCCTGCGCGTGGCGGAAGCCTTCGACACCGCCGGCGTGCTGGTGCGGCCCTTCGCCGGCGAGGGCCTACGCATCAGCGTGACGACCCCCGGTGACAGTAAGCGGGTTATTGAAGCTGCGCGGACCGCTCTCGCGCGCTGACTTTGCGCTCCATGACGAAGGACAGGAACGGCACGGTGCCGGAGACCAGCACCAGTCCTGCGAACACCGGGGGCCACCGACGCGCGAGCGCGAGCTGGAGCGCGGTCAGCAGGTAAACCATGAACAGGAAGCCGTGGGCAACCCCCACCACGTGCACCACGCCTGGCGAGTCCGCGAGGTATTTGAGCGGCATGCCGATCAGCACCAGCACGACGAGCAGGACGCCCACCACCCAGGCCATCCCGCGGTAGCGAGTCAGCGGATTGCTCATCGGCGCTGCTCGGCGTCGAGTTGTGCCAGGTAGGCGTTGTAGGCCTCGAGCTCGGGATCCGGATCGTCGTCGACCACGACCCGCCGGGTCGGCGACACGACGTTGTCGTTGGGGGGCGCAGCATCGGAAAGCTCGCTGGCCTCCTCGCGCGCCGCGTCGCGGAGAAAGCGGTAGAAGCAAAAGAGCGTGAACGCCGCAAACAGCACCCACTCCGTGGCATAGGCGTAGTTCTGCAGCGAGTGGGTCGACCCGCCACGGTCGAGCTGCCAGCGGCCTAGGGCCAGCATGGCGGCGGCGCCAGCCAGGGCCAGCGCACATCCGATGAGCCAGCGAGGGGTAAGCAGTCTGCGGACCACGCCAGCGACGCTACCCGCGCGTCACAGAATCGACATGCCCAAGATCGTACGAACGGACTGTTCCGCGCTACCATGACCTCGGCTTGCTTCCCACGCACGTTCTTCGAACGCCCGCGGAGTGTGATCGCCGGCGTTCTGCGTCTTCGGTCTCCCCCTTCGAGCGGGAACATGTACGACGGCAGCCCGAGAGCCGCAAGTGCGGTGCTCGACCTGTTTACAAGGAGATAGATCAATGGCTCAGGGTTCTGTGAAGTGGTTCAACGCCGAGAAGGGTTTCGGCTTCATCGCCCAGGACGGTGGCGGTGCTGACGTGTTCGTCCACTTCTCCGCGATTCAGTCCGACGGCTACAAGTCGCTCGACGAGAACCAGCGCGTCGAGTTCGACATCACGCAGGGCCAGAAGGGCCCGCAGGCCGAGAACGTTCGCGCGCTCTAAGCCTCACTGCGTCCGTCTTCAAGGCCCGGTCCCCCTCGGGGGGTCGGGCCTTGTTGCGTGCCCAGACCGTTCAGCCGTTGCCCGGCCCGTAGGTGAGGCAGATGCCGCCCGTGGTCGCCGTGAGGAACAGGGCGATCAGGAGCCAGGACGCTAGCCGCATCCAGCCCTTCTTCTCGCCCGCCATGACCGGCGGCATGTACGACTCGGGCAGCCCCCAGCCACAGCGCAGTTCCAGCCAGTGCGGGTCCACCTCTGCATCGACGTCCGCCGACGGGACCTGGCTGTAGTCAGTCATGGCTTCAGTGTGCGACGACACGTCCGAGTCCGCTACAGGACGGCCAAGGCTTCGCGAAGCAACTCACCGGCCCGGGAGGCGGGGTCGAGATGCTCGAAGTGTCCGCCGTCGAACCTGGCCAGCTGACTCGAGCGGGCTGCGGCGACATACATTTCGCTCTGCCTGATCGGCACGCTGCCGTCAGCGTCTCCGTGCACCAGCACCGAAGGCACGCCGCTGGGGAGCAGCGCGATCGGGTCGGCGACCGTGTAGCGCTCCGGGAACTGCGCCGGCGACCCGCCGACGAAGCGGCCC
>JBKJLP010000030.1:0-3745 GCA_046596735.1 Mycobacteriales bacterium
ACCGAAACCGCAGACGACGGCCGTCTTGCCGGCGAGCATGACGTCGGTCGCGCGGTTGATGCCGTCGACGAGCGAGTGCCGGCAGCCGTAGAGGTTGTCGAACTTGCTCTTGGTCACCGAGTCGTTGACGTTGATGGCCGGGAACAGCAGGGTGCCGGCCTTGAAGAACTCGTACAGGCGCATGACGCCGGTCGTGGTCTCCTCGGTGACGCCCTTGATGTCCTTGGCGATGTTCGTGAAGCGCTGGGGGTCCTCGGCCAGCGAGCGGCGCAGGGTGTCGAGGATGACGGCGTACTCCTCGGAGTGCGTCTCGTCGGTGCTCGGCACGATGCCGGCAGCCTCGAACTCGACGCCCTTGTGGATCAGCAGCGTGACGTCGCCGCCGTCGTCGAGGATCATGTTCGGGCCGCCACCGTCGGGCCAGGCGACGACCTGCTCGGTGCACCACCAGTACTCCGGAAGGGTCTCGCCCTTCCAGGCGAAGACCGGCACGCCGGCCGGGCTGTCGACGGTGCCCGTTGGGCCCACCGCTACGGCGGCGGCGGCGTGGTCCTGGGTGCTGAAGATGTTGCACGACACCCAGCGGACCTGCGCGCCGAGCTCGACCAGCGTCTCGATCAGCACAGCGGTTTGGATGGTCATGTGCAGCGAGCCGGTGATGCGCGCGCCCTTGAGTGGCTTGCTGGCACCGAACTCTGTGCGCATGGCCATCAGGCCCGGCATCTCGTGCTCGGCGAGGCGAATCTCCTTGCGGCCGAACTCGGCCAGGGAGAGGTCAGCGACCTTGAAGTCCATGCGATGAGTCCTTTGCTTGGAAGGGTTAGGCGGGGAGGCGGTCAGTGAGGAGGTGCTGGTGCTTGCTCTGCTCGTAAGCGAGCCAATCGGAGTCGGGCACGCCCACGGGCGGGGCGGGCTCGGTGTCGAACCAGGTGTCGAGTGCTGAGGCGAGCGCCTCGTCGCGCCGGAGTCGCAGCGCGAAGCCGACGTCGCCCAGCTCGAGGCCGTGCGTCTCCAGCAGGGCGCGCAGGGTGCGCAGCCGCTGGAGCTGGGCCGGGCCGTAGAGCCGGTAGCCCGCTGGCGACCTCGCCGGCTCGACCAGATCGAGCTGCTCGACGTAGCGCAGCATCCGCGGCGACCAGCCCGTGGTCGTCGCTGCCTCGTTGATCGTCTGCGTCACGCCGTGACTCTAACAGAACCGTGTCAGGGTATCCAATTCGATAGGGTGATGCTTGACACGCTCATGTCAGACCAGACAGCACGGCCGAGCGCGCGCCCTCACGACTGACGACCACGTCGCCCGACAGGTGCACGACCCATCGGTCGGCGGTCTGCAGATCCGCCACCTCGAACCGCTGCACACCCGGCTCAGGGTCCGGCGTCCTCGTCCAGCCGTGCACGACAGTCCGGGCGGCGCCGACGGGCGCGCTGAGCTCGACCAGCGCCACCTGCACGAGGGCTCCGACCTCCAGCGCGAGCAGTCTCGCGACCGCGATGTCGAACGCAGGGCTGTCCCCGGTGAACCCGGCGGCCCGCGCCGAGTGCTCCTGGTCGCCGCGGACCCAGACGACGTCGTCGCCGACCAGCCCGCCCCTGAGGGCCCAGCCGTCGAAGTCGGCCGCCAGGCGTCGTACCCGGCCGTCGGTGTCGAGGGTGAGGTCGAGGGTGTCGCCGTGGGAGGTGCGGGAGGTGTAGCGCCAGCCGAGAGGCCCTGGCCCACAAGCGAAGTGCTCTTCGCTGTCGCCGAGCTGGTAGCTGCCCTTCATGCCCGCCAGGTCGACAAGTAGCGCTCCTGCTCCGCCGTCAGCCCATCCAGCTCGACGCCGAGGGCAGCCAACTTGGTGCGCGCCACTTCCACGTCGATGGCCGCCGGCACGTCGTAGACCCCCGGCTCCAGCTCCTGGCCCACCAACCACTCCAACGTCAATGCCTGTACGGCGAACGAAACGTCCATCACCGACGCGGGATGTCCCTCGGCTGCGGCGAGGTTGGCCAGCCGGCCCTCGGCGACGAGCAGCAGCCGTCGGTCGTCGTGCAGGAGGTATTCGTCGACGTGGGGGCGAACCCGGCGGTGCACCTCAACGGCAGCTGAGGCCAGCGCGACCACGTCGACCTCGACGTCGAAGTGGCCGGCATTGGCAAGGACGGCGCCGTCCTTCATCACGGCGAAGTGCTCAGCGCGCAGCACGTCACGGTTGCCGGTGGCCGTGATGAAGACATCACCCACGGATGCGGCTGCCGCCATCGGCAGGACGCGGTGTCCATCGAGCACTGCCTCCAGGGCGCGCGCGGGCTCCACCTCAGCGATGACCACGAGAGCGCCGAGTCCTCTTGCCCGCTCGGCGATCCCGGCCCCGCAGGGTCCGTAGCCGGCGATGACGACGGTGGTGCCGGCCAGCAGCATCCCGGTCGCCCGCAAGATGGCGTCCATCGTCGATTGGCCGGTGCCGTGCCGGTTGGCGACCAGCCGCTGCACGGCGGTGTCGTTGACCGCCACCATCGGGAACCGCAAGGCGCCCTCCCCCGCCATCTGACGCAGCCGCAGGACACCGGTGGTGGTCTCCTCGATGCCGCCGCGAAGCTGATCGATCGGCGTGTCCTGCATCAGGTTGACCAGGTCGCAGCCGTCATCCAGCAGTAGGTGGGGGGTGCACGCCAGCGCCTGCTGCAGGTGCGCGAGCTGGCCTTGCCGGTCGACGCCGTGGCGTGCGAAGACGGCAACTCCCTCATCGACGAGCGCCGCTGCGACATCGTCCTGAGTCGAGAGCGGATTGCTGGCCGCCAGTCGCAGGCTCGCCCCGCCCGCCACCAGAGTCCGGACCAGCGCGGCGGTCTCGGTCGTGACGTGCATGCAGGCGACGACACTCATGCCCGTGAGCGGTCGCTCGGCCGCGAGCCGCGCACGCAGCATCCCGAGCACCGGCATCGACCGTTCGGCCCATGCGATCCTTCGCGCCCCCTGGCCGGCCAGCGCAGGGTCCGCGATGTCGTGGGGGGCTGCACCGTTGCGCCCACTCGCAGTCATGGCGGCAGACTACGAGCCATGACCTCACCGGCCGCTGACAGCGGGGCGATTCCCACCGACCTGACGCCGCTGATAGAGGGCGGCACAGCCTTCGCCAGGACGCTGGGCGCGCGTCTGGTCTCGCGCAGCTCGGAGCAGGTGGTCATGTCGGTCGACGCGCCCGCGTCACTGCACAACCACGTTGGCGGGCCGCACGCGGCGACGCTGTTCGGCTTGGCCGAGACCGCTGCGGCAGCGGTCGTCTTGACCGTGTTCGAGGACCTGTTCCGTGACGGTGCGGTCCCACTGATCAAGTCAGCCGAGATCTCCTACCTCGCGATCGCCAGCGGACAGGTGACCGCAACCGCCCGCTTCACAGGCGACGCGGAAGGCGTTCGCGGGTCGTTGCGCCTGCGCGGGGTCGCGGTGTTCCCCGTCGAGGTCTCGCTGGCAACGGCCGACGGTCGCGAGGCAGCGCGCTTCACCGGTCAGATGGCGCTCAAGCGCTTCTGAACCCCTCCGCCCCGTGATCCACGTGGAAGTTCAGGTGCCCAAATAGCGGTTTGGGCACCTGAAACCTCACGTGGATCATCGCGAGGGGCGGGGGTCAGGCGGGGGTGCGGTCGAGGTCTGGCTCGAGATACATCTGGCGGGCCAGCGGCTCGACGACCCGCACTCGCGCCTCGGCCTCGTCGATGGCGGCAGCGATGGCGGGCAGCGTCAATCCAGGAGCCATCGCGATCT
>JBKJLP010000047.1:0-9803 GCA_046596735.1 Mycobacteriales bacterium
ATGCGCTGCGACAAAGACCACCGCGACCCCTGGCCAGGCGGCGCCACCAGCGCAGAAAACGGCCAATGCCTGTGCCGACACCACCACCGCGCCAAACAAGCCGTCTTCACCGTCACCGCCAGCCCGACGGCAGCTACCGCTGGACCACCCGCGGCAACTGGCACTTCCACCGACAACCCCAGGGCTTCTGACCCCCGTCACCAGCCCACCCCGCAGACCAGCCCCGCTAGTCGCGGGCTCGCTGGTAGCGCTCGAGCGCCTCCTTGCGCTCGACGTCGTGGTCGACGATCCGCTCGGGGTAACCCGGCGGGATCCCGCCCGGCAGCCTCCACGGCTGATGGACGGCGGCGCCTTCGATGCCGCGCAGCTCGGGCACCCACCGTCGTACGTAATCACCAGAAGGGTCGTGGTCGAGCCCCTGCTTGACCGGGTTGAAGACCCGAAAGTACGGCGACGCGTCCGTGCCGGTCCCAGCCACCCACTGCCAGCCGTGGCTGTTGGACGCCAGGTCGCCGTCGCGGAGGTGCCGCATGAAGTGGCGGGCACCTCGCGTCCAATACTCGTGCAGGTCCTTGACCAGGAACGACGCGGTCACCATGCGAACGCGATTGTGCATCCAGCCTTCGGCGAGCAACTGGCGCATGCCGGCATCAACAAACGGAAACCCCGTACGTCCCTCGCACCAAGCCTGGAAGGCGACGTCGTCGCGGTCATACGTCAAGCCACTGAGGCTTCGGTTCCAGTCGGCTCGGGCCGAGTCCGGCCGGTGCCAGAGCACGTCTGCGTAGAAGTCGCGCCAGATCAGTTCGTTGGCAAAGGTCTGCTCGCCGTTGGTCTGCCCGAGGTCGGCGTGCAGCGTCCGCGGGTGCAGGCAGCCGTACTTCAGGTAGACCGACAGCTGCGAGGTCCCGTCGATCGCCGGGGTGTTGCGGTCGCGGTCGTAGTTCGCCACTGCACGCTCTCGCCAGGTCTGCCAGCGCGCCAGGCCTGCCCGCTCACCGGGCTCGGGCAGCACGACGTTGCCCAGGCCAGGGTCCTTCGGCAGGGTTTCGGTGGACAGTGCGCCGTCGGTCCACGGCAGTGACGTCGGTGTCCGTGCCGGACTGTGCAGGCCGCGTTCCCGCCATGCCTTGGCGAACGGCGTGAAGACCTTGTAGGGATCTTCGTCGGCCTTGGCCAGCGTTCCGGGCGTGACACCGTACGGGGACCCGGTCGCGACCAGCGGCACGTCCCGCAGGGCGGCGGCCACCTGAGCATCGCGCTCTCGGCCGTACGGACCGTGGTCACTGCTGATGTGAACGCTGCTGGCACCTGACCGCTGCACGGCGGCGGCGATGACGTCGGCTGGCTTGCCGTGCAGCACCCGCAACGCACCATCGGTACGGTCGGTGAGGTCGCGAAGGCAGCCATAGAGGAACGCCAACCGCGCCGCTCCGGACGGTCCACGCAGAGCGTCGTCCAGGACGAAGACCGGCACGACCTCGTCGGCAGCGTCTCGTGCGGCGAGCAGCGCCGGATGGTCGGCCAGCCGCAGGTCGCGGCGCAGCCACAACAGCGAAGTGCTCATGTGCCCGACGGTAAGCCGCTGGCGCAGATGGTGCCCCCGGAGAGAATCGAACTCCCGACGCCCTCCTTAGGACGGAGGCGCTCTATCCACTGAGCTACGGAGGCTGGTGCGGCCAGCCTACGGGCGCCCGCCAAGGCAGGATGGCCTCAACCGGAGGAGGGGCTATGCCTGGAAGGACCCGGCGCCGAGCCGTGGGCCCACCCGGTGCGCCGCCGAGTAACGGTGAGTGGGAGGCGGAGCCAACTCGGCCCGAGGACGCTGACACCGAGCGGGATCGGGCGGACGACGAACGGCTGCGGCGCGAGCGGCCGCCCCACCACGACCAGGAGCGCTAGCAGGTCAGGCGACTTGTTCCACGGTGCAAAACGCACACCGGGTCGCGGCGAGGGGAATGCTCGACATGCACTCGGTGCAGTCCTTGGTCGTCGACGCGACCTCGGGCTCGGTCTTGTACTTCTCCATCAGCCGAGTGATCGGCTTGACCACGAAGAAGTAAACGACCGCAGCGATCACGACGAAGCTCAGCAGCGCCTGGACGAACTTGCCGTACGGGAAGTCAGTCCCGGACGCCGAGAAAGTTTTGGTCGTGAAGTCGCCGGCGGCTCCGGTGAAGATCCCGACGAGCGGGGTGATGAACGCCTCGACGAACGCCGTGACGACGGCACCGAACGCGGCACCGATGACGACCGCAACGGCAAGATCGACGACGTTGCCGCGGAGCAGGAACTTCTTGAAGCCATCCATGGCACAAGCCTCTCTTCGGATGAACGGATGATCTTTCCCGTGCATCCTGGCGCAGCTGTCCAGCGCTCAGACCAGAACGCCTGGATTGAGCACGCCAGCCGGATCAAGCTCGCGCTTGGTCGCTCCGAGGGCCCGGCCGAAGGGAGCGGGCCGCTGCCGTCGGTAATGGCCGCCGTGATCGCGACCCACGGCATGGTGGTGGGTGATGGTTCCGCCGGCGGCCAAGATCGCCTCACTGGCGGCAACTTTTATCTCGTCCCACTGCGCGACCTCGGAGCCGCGGCGGGCCGGCGCCAACACCGTGAAGTATGGCGCGGCGCCGTCGGGGTAGACGTGGGTGAGTCGACAGGTAACCCGGCCGCCACCGCAGACCCGAACCAAGGCGTCGGTCACGGCCACGGTGACCTGAGCGACGAGTCCGTCGAGCCGGTCCCACGTCACCGCGGTCTCGAACGTCTCCACCAGCACGCCCAGCAGGATGAGCTGTTCGCGCAGGTAGGGCGCGCGCACGAAGCTCGACCGCCAGGAACCGCCCGCGTCGGCTCGCTGACCCGACTCGACGACGCGGAGCCCGGCGTCCTGCGCCATCGCGAGCACCTCGTCGGCGACGGGACCAAGGTCGCTGCGCAAGGACTCCAACCCGACAACTAACGCGGCCTCGCCGGTCGTCAACGTGCCCGTGATGGAGGCCTCGCCAGCGTCGATCAACCGGCACGTCGCGGGAGCCAGCCCCGACTGCAGGATCCGCCGCACCGCGTCGCTACCGGTGCTCCAGTCTGGGGCGGCGAGGGTCGCCGACCACCGGTGCGCCGGCCGAGGCTGCGCGCGCAGCCAGGTCTCGGTGATGACGCCGAGCGAGCCTTCGCTCCCCAGCAGCATCCGGTCCGGGCTTGGGCCGGCGCCGGAGCCGGGCAGCCGACGCGAGTCCCAGATCCCGGTCGGAGTGACGGCGCGGATCGACTCGACGAGGTCGTCGATGTGGGTGGGGCCGGCCGAGAAGTGCCCGGCAGCCCGGGTCGCCACCCAGCCGCCGACGGTCGACCGCTCGAACGATTGCGGGTAGAAGCGCAACGTGAGGCCGTGTGGCTTCAGCGCGGCTTCGGCGTCGGGGCCGAGAGTGCCCGCCAGCAGTCGTACGGCGCGACTGGTCGCGTCAACCTCGATCAGGCCGGACAGTCCACGAAGGTCGAGAGCGACCGCAGCGTCGAGACCTACCGGCTCTACGCCGCCCACCACGCTGGTGCCGCCACCGAAGGGGATGACCGGCGCGGACTGGTCGCTGGCCCACTCCAGCACGTCGACGACGTCCTGCTCGCTGCGCGGGACGATCACGAGGTCGGGCACGTGCTCGAGGTCGCCCCGCATGGCCCGAACGAGGTCGCGATAGGAACGTCCGACACCGCACCGCGCGCGGGCTACCGGATCATCGGTCGCTCTTTCACGCAGCGCTGGCGGAAGGCTCGCGAGCCGACGGCTGGGATCGACCCGTGGCGGCTGCGCTGTGGCGTGCACTGCTTGAGCCGGGATCCCCGTGCTCTGCTCGATAAAGGGCGCGAGTGCGTCGAGGTCGGCGGCTGTGGGGGCGTCGTCCGGCCCGCCCCAACCCCAGACGGGGTAGCCCTTCACGCAGCGGCCCGCAGGGTGAACGATAGGCGGCTGGTCACCGCGGCCGCCGCGAGTCGGGCGGCCACGGTCGGCGTCTCAGCGAGCACTACGAGGGCCCCCTCGGCACTGTCGTTTGCGGTGGCGGGGACGGCGAGCACCATCGCCGCGATGGCGACCACGCGGGCGGTGTCCGAGGTGTCGCGGCCCGTGCTCGCCGCGAGCACGTCAATGCGGTCCCCGGCGTGCAGGAGCGCGGCTGTCGTGGCATCGGCCAGTCGGACCGGAACCGCCACCAGCCCGGAAGTGCCACTGCCGAGCAGCGCGGCCCCGGCGAGTCGTACGTCGGTGAGCACTTCGCCCTTGCGCACCGGAGCGGCAAGCACCCGGCCGATGGCGGCAGCGGGATCGACCAGCAGGCCGCTGGGAGCGACGTCAGCGGGCATGCGCACGACGTCGAGGTCCGCCGCAGTAAGAGCAGCGCCCGCCGCGAGGTCATGGTGCGCGCGCAGGGCCGGTTGCCCGGCGGTCGGCTCGGGGGCCAGGACGCCGAGCCCGCTAGCGACCGCTCCGGCGGCGAGCCCGCCGGCCAACAGCGCCCGGTGCCGGGCAACGGCTCGGCGCAACTCGGCGCGGCTCAGCCGCACCCCGGTCACGGCAGGTCCAGGTCCGGGTCGATGCCGTCCAGGGCGTGACCGCACGGGCAGTCCCGGTCAAGGGGTAGGGACCCCACGATGTCGTACAGCAGGGTGCGCAACCGCGCCGTGCTCTCGCCGAAGAAGCGGAAGACCTCTTCCTGGGTGACCGGAGCCGCACCCTCGACCCCGGCGTCGAGGTCGGTCACCAGGGCGATGGCCGTGTAGCAGAGTGCGAGCTCGCGAGCGAGGACGGCCTCGGGATGCCCGGTCATGTTGACCAGCGACCACCCCTGGGCGCTGAACCACCGTGACTCCGCGCGGGTGGAGAACCGTGGGCCCTCGACCACCACCATCGTGGCGCCGTCGGTCGCCGGCCAGTCGGCGGCACGAGCCCGGGCCACCGCGACGGCGCGCCCGACCGGGCAGTAGGGATCGGCGAAGGAGACGTGGACGGCGCCGGTGTCGTGGAAGGTCTGGGTCCGGCCCGAGGTCCGGTCGACGAGCTGGTCCGGGATGACGAGCGAGCCAGGACCGAGCTCGGGCTGCAATCCGCCGACGGCACAAGGCGCGAGCACCTGTCGGACGCCGACGCTGCGCAACGCCCACAGGTTGGCCCGGTAAGGGATGCCATGTGGCGGGAAGCGGTGGTCGCCGCCGTGGCGAGGGACAAAGGCGACCGAGCGCCCGCCGATCTGTCCGATCACGAGCGGGTCGCTGGGTGGGCCGTACGGCGTCTCGACGACGACCTCGTGGGCATCGTCGAGGAAGGCGTAGAGGCCGGAACCCCCGATGACGCCGATCTCGGCGGTGAGGCGTGCGGCGCTGTCGGTCATCCCCGGACCCTAGAGCGGTCGCGGCGGGCGCGGTTCGATCGCCCACAGGTGACGCGATCGTCCACAGGTCAGGCGCTCTTGGCCGCCGGGACGCTGGTGCGGGTGCTGCTGCTGGTCGAGGGACCGTCGCTCTTGCTCGCCTTGTCGCTCTTGCTCGACGCGTCACCCGTGGACGTTGCCGGGCTTTTGCTCGCCGACTCGCTCTTGGTGGAGGTGGCCCCGGAGGTGGCCCCGGACGTCGCGGAGGAACGGCTGTCGTTCTTGTAGAAGCCCGAGCCCTTAAAGACCACGCCGACTGCCGAGTAGACCTTGCGCAAGGCGCCCTGGCAGGCCGGGCACTCGGTCAGGGCGTCGTCGGTGAACGACTGGACGGCTTCGAGCTGCTCGCCGCAGGCCGTGCACGCGTACTGGTAGGTCGGCACGACGGTCTCCTCCGCAGGGTCTTCGCAAGGCTGGCACTCCGCCAGGGTGAGTGCCAATCCTAGCCGGGACGCGACGTGGCTTAGCTAACAAGATCAACGCAAGACGTGTGACTGCGCCTTCAGGGGGAACCACCGTGTCACTCCGCCGCAAGGGCGGCTAACGAAAGGGAGCCCGACATGGTCGTCCTCGGTCTGATTCTGCTGCTGCTCGGCCTGCTCGTCGGGCCCAGCATCCTGACCACGCTGGGCATCATTTTGCTCATCGTGGGCTTGATCCTGAACTTCGTCCCCGTTGGCGGCACCCGCCGCCGGTTCTACTGACGCAGGGCTAGCGCCCTACCAGCCTGAACCCGTACGACGGGGTGGCCACAGCGAGCACCGGCACGTCGTGCGGTTCGCTCGGCAGGGACAACACGTACTCGCCGTCGAACAGCACAGCAACGGTGACGCCACTGACCCGGGCCAACGCCCTGTCGTACGAGCCCCCGCCGCGGCCTAGCCGGACTCCGGCCTGATCGACGGCGAGGGCGGGCACGAGCACCAAGTCACAGGAGGCGACCGCTTCGATCCCGAGGCGGTCGCCTTCTGCTGCCCACTCCAGGTCGCCGTCCGCGAGCAGCACCGGCAGCAGGACATCGGAGCGCGCCGCGAGCAGGGCCTCGATCGGCGGCTCGTCCGGTAGGGGGACGAAGGCGGCCACCCGATCGGCAGCGAGCAGTCGGGGGAGCAGGGCGGCGACGAGGGCGTCTCCGGCTGCGCGACGCGTGTGCTCGTCGAGCGAACGCCGATGCGCGAGCAGGGACCGGCGCAGGGTCGGCTTATCGCTGTGCGCCTGCACGGCCACCTCCTCGATTCGATGTACGGCCCCTAGCATCGCGGTGATGAGTGATTCGGGCTTGGCCGCCGCGCGGGAAAAAATGCGTGCGACTGACGTCCACCCGGTAGCGATCCGCGTCTTCACTGACTACTACCGCCAGTTGGAATCCGGCGTGACAGGGCTCCTTGCCGAAGCTGACCTCGCGCCACTCACACCTCCCCAACGCCTCGCCGATATGCCGGCAGTCGAGGCGGCTAGCCGAGCCGCGCTCGCGGCCACCGTCGTTATCAAGGTCAATGGCGGGCTCGGGACCTCGATGGGGATGGACCGGGCCAAGTCGCTGCTCGAGGTGCGTGAGGGCCTGTCCTTCCTCGACATCACCGCCCGCCAAGTGCTGTCAGCCCGCCGCCGGTGGGACGTACGGTTGCCGCTGCTGTTCATGGACTCTTTCCGCACCCAGGACGACACCCTCGCGGCGCTGCAGGCCTATCCAGAACTCGCGGTGGACGACCTGCCGCTGAACTTCCTGCAGAGCCAGCAGCCCAAGCTGCGCGCCGACGATCTGACGCCGGTGACCTGGCCGGCAGACCCTGAGCTCGAGTGGTGTCCGCCGGGTCCCGGCGACCTCTACTCCGCCCTGCTGGCGACCGGGCTCTTGCCTACGTTGCTCGCTGCGGGCTACCGCTACGCCTTCGTGGCCAATGCCGACAACCTGTGCGCCGTCGTCGACGGCCGGCTTGCTGCGTGGTTCGTGGACTCGGGTGCGCCCTGCGCCCTGGAGATCTGCCGACGTACGCCGGCAGACCGCAAGGGTGGCCACCTCGCGGTCCGGGCCAGCGATGGCCGGTTGGTCCTGCGCGAGATCGCCCAGACCGACCCCGCGGACGCTGCTGCCTTCGCCGACATTGAGCGGCACCGCTACTTCAACACCAACAGCATGTGGCTCGACCTCGTTGCGCTGGCCGACCGCCTTGACGAGAGCGACGGGGTCCTGCACCTCCCGCTCATCTGCAATAGCAAGACCGTCGACCCGGCTGACCCCACGTCGATCCCGGTGATCCAGATCGAGTCCGCGATGGGCGCGGCGGTCGAGGTCTTCGAGGGGTCTATGGCCGTCGAGGTCGACCGCGCGCGCTTCCGCCCGGTCAAGTCGACCAACGACCTGCTGCTCCTGCGCTCGGACGTCTATCGCCTCACGGAGGATTTCGACGTTGTGCTGGCCGACCCCACCGCTGCGCTGCCTGAGGTCGACTTGGATGACAACGTCTATCGGCTGGTCGGCGAGTTTGACCGCAGGTTCCCGGCGGGCCCGCCCTCGCTCAAGGACGCGAGCTCGCTGCGGGTGCGCGGCGACTGGACATTTGCCGCTGGGGTGGTCGTGCGCGGCGACGCTGAGCTCGCCCAGGACGGCGCGCCGGGGACCGTGCCGCCTTCTGTCCTCGGCAGTGCCGGATGATGGCTCTACCGTCACCCACCAGCAGGGAGCAACCGTGATCAGCGTCGACGAGCACCTCGCTCGGATCCTCGCCGTCATCGGCCCGCTCCCGACCCTCGAGCTGGGGCTGATGGATGCGCACGGTTGCGTCCTCACCGAAGACGTCGTGGCCCCCGCGCCGTTGCCGGCCTTCGCCAATAGCTCCATGGACGGCTACGCGGTCCGCTCCTCCGATATTGCCGAGCTCCCGACCCGGCTGCCCGTCGTCGGGGACATCGCGGCCGGCCCGGCGTCGCCCCTGCGGGTGCAGCCGGGTTTGTGCGTGCGCATCATGACCGGCGCGATGATGCCGGCCGGAGCCGATGCGGTGGTGCCCCTCGAATGGACCGACGGCGGTGTCGCACAGGTCCGGATCGACCGGCGTCCCGACCCCGGCGCCTATGTACGGCTGGCTGGCGAGGATGTCAGCGCCGGCGAGGTCGTGCTCACCGCCGGCTCCTACCTGGGCGCCGCGCAGATCGGGCTTGCAGCCGCCGTGGGTCGCTCACGGCTGCTGGTACGCCCCCGGCCGCGGATCGTCGTGGTGTCGACCGGGAGTGAGCTGGTCGAGCCAGGCGAGGCCGTAACGCCCGGGATGATCCAGGACAGCAACAGCCCAGCCCTCACGGCCGCGGCCATCGAGGCCGGAGCCATCGCCTACCGCGTCGGCATCGTGCCGGACGACCCGCGCAAACTTGCCGACACCCTCGAGGATCAGCTCGTCCGCGCCGACATCCTGGTGACCAGTGGCGGCGTCAGTGTCGGGGCGTACGACGTGGTCAAGGAGGTGCTGTCTCGTCTCGGGACGGTGTCGTTCGACAAGGTCGCCATGCAGCCAGGGATGCCGCAGGGCTTCGGGACGATCGGCCCGGACTCGACGCCGGTGTTCGGCCTGCCGGGCAACCCGGTGAGCGCGCTGGTGTCGTTCGAGGCGTTCGTCCGCCCAGCGATCCGCACGATGCTGGGGTCGGAGCCGATCCTGCGGCCGCGGGTGTCGGCGATCGCCGACGTCGCTCTCGACTCCGCGGCCGGCAAGCGATCGTTCCTGCGGGTTCACCTCGAGGTCCGGGAAGGCGCCTACCGCGTGGCCCCGGTGTCCGGCCCCGGCTCGCATCTGCTGGCCGGCATGGCCCGCGCCAATGCGTTGGCGATCGTGCCCGAGGACGTCACCCGGATCGAAGCCGGCCAGCCGGTGGAGGTCCTGGTGCTGGAGCGGCGCGGACGATGAGCTTTTCTCACGTCGACGACGCCGGCGCCGCCCGGATGGTGGACGTCGCCGACAAGGACGTCACCGTCCGTACGGCGACTGCCACTGGGCACGTGGAGTTGTCCGACGAGGTGGTCGCGCTGCTGAGGTCCGGGGAGGTCACCAAGGGGGACGTGCTCGCGGTCGCCCGCATCGCCGGGATCATGGCCGCTAAGCGCACACCTGACTTGATCCCGCTCTGCCACCCGATCGCGGTGCACGGGGTGACTCTCGACCTTGACGTCGTCGACGCTGGCGTCGCGGTCACCGCGACCGTGCGCACTGCTGACCGGACCGGCGTCGAGATGGAGGCGCTGACCGCCGTCGCCGTCGCGTGCCTGACGGTCGTCGACATGACCAAGGCGGTCGACCCGCGCAGCGTGATCGGCGCGATCCAGGTCGAGTCCAAGACCGGCGGAAAGACCGGCTCATGGCAGCGGTAGAGGGGCTTCCCGCGGGA
>JBKJLP010000060.1:0-3323 GCA_046596735.1 Mycobacteriales bacterium
CGCGCCCTACAGCGCCGCCGTCGCCGCCGGGGTGAGTCGTGGGGACACCGAGCTGGCCAGCGGGCGCCTCGTCATCCTGCACGACCCCGCCGGCCAGGACGGCTGGCGCGGCCACACCCGCATCGTGGCGTTCGTGTCCGCTGAGGTCGACGCCGAGATGGCCGCCGACGCCGCCTTGGGCGAGGTGGGCTGGAGTTGGCTGACCGAGTCGCTCGAGCAGCGGGGCGCCGCGCATATTGCCGCCGGAGGCACGGTCACCCGCACGATTTCCGCCCGGTTCGGCAGCCTGGCCGAACCGGAGGAGGCCAGCGAGATTGAAGTACGGGCCTCGTGGACCGCTGTGCCCGATGAGGACGGCGACCTCGACCTCGGGCGGCACTTGTTGGCCTGGTGCGACCTGCTGTGCGCGACCGCCGGACTTCCGCCGCCCGGCGTGACCGCGCTGCGCTGACCCGCCCCGGTTAGCGCGGGACGCGTGGCCCCCGGGCGCGATGCGCGGGGAGTTCGGAGGTGCTCGGCGCCAAACCGGCCGGTCGTGGCAGGTGCAGCCGCAGGGAGGTCCCGAGCCCGGCCCCGCTGGCGACGTCGACCCGACCCCCGGAGAGCCTTGCCCGCTCGCGCATCAGACCGAGGCCGACGTGGCGTCCCCGGTCCGGCCGCACCGCCGCCGGGTCGAACCCGGGTCCCTCGTCGCGGACCTCCGCGATAACGGTGTCCTCAGTGACGGTCAACGCGGCGGTCGCCACGTCGACGTCGGCATGCTTGACCACGTTGAGCAGCGCCTCCTGGAAGAAGCGGTAAACCGTAATGGCCGATGCCAGGGGAAGCGCGTACGCCTCCTGCGGCCAGATCAGCGTGACGGTCAGTCCGTACCGGTTATGCATGTCCGCGCAGAGTCCCCCGACCGCCGTGGCGAGGTCACCTTCGCGCAACGCGGGCGGCCGGGTACGCGCCATGACGGCACGCACCTGTTCCTCGGCGTCCTCGACGTAGTCGGCCAACTTGGCCATCTCCGACAGCGTCTCCGGCTGGGCCGCGAGGAGTCCCCGAGCGATCATCAGCGACTGCGCCACCGTGTCGTGCAACTCGGCCGCCAACTGCCCGCGGGCGCCTTCTTCGGCGGCCACAAGGCCCGCAACCAGTTCGAACACTCCGGCGCCCGCTGTCTCTGCGTCGCGGCGATGGCGTTGGCCCACCTCATCGCTGACGCGGACCCGTAGGTGCAGGGCATCAAGCACCTGCGCAAGCTCGGCCAGCTCGAGACTGGCCAGCACCGGGAGCCGGCGCCGACCTGGTCGCGAGACCGGTGCCGACGGGTCCGCGAGGCGGCGTCGCGCCTCGAAGTGCAACCCCCGCAGGCCCGCGGCCAGTCGTACGGCGGCGACGACCTGAAACACGCAGAGCAGCAGGCCCACGGCGGCCCCGGCGCCGACAGCGATCGCCGTCCGCGCGCTCAGCCGGCCGTCCGCCTGCAGGACCGCGCAGGTGACCCCGGTAGTAGCGACGACGGACAAGGCCGCGAGCCCGCCGGTCCAGACGGCAAGGGGCAGCCGACCTCGGCCCAACTCGGCGGATCGCATGTCAGCGCACGACCCCAGTGGTCGTCCAGTCGGTCGCGGCACGCGTCGGTGCCGGTCGGTCAGTGACCCGACTTCCGGTCGTCAACGCCACGAGATCGGGTTCCGCGGCCAGCGCGATCGCGCCCAGCAGGGAGGCCACCGCCCGCTCCACCAGGTGCAGCTCGTCAACGATGTCATCGACCGCACCCGAGCCCTCGGCCAGCCGGGCCAGCCGATCCGCCGACTCCCGCAGGACAACCAGCGCCGGCGTGGCGGCAGCGCCGAGGTTGCCGAGGTTGCGCGCGGTGTCGACGACGTGCTGCTGCGCGGCCTTGTTGCGCGTGCTGAGGTCGGCGACCGACAGCCAGGACTCGGCCTGCCCGACGAGCACCTCAGCGAGGCGGATCTCGCGCCGGCCGTACGCCGACGCACCAAGCGGACGGCGCGCGATCAGCACGGCGAGCGGCTCGTCCGGTTCGCCGAGCACGGCGGCGCACCACGGGCGACCGGCGTCGACGCCGGTCGCGACCCCGCGCGAACCGAGAGCTCGTAGCACCCACGGCTCGTCGAAGGCCTCCGGGTCCACCCGGTGCCGCTCCGGCACACCGGTCTCGTCGCCGGCATAGCGCACCGGCCCATCGGGGGCGAGCAGGACCATCTCGATGTCGGCTCCGCCGAACAACCGAGCAGCCGCGGTGACCACGACCTGAGCGGACACGTCGGTGGAGCGGCCGCTGGCGCGCTCTTGGCCGCGGGCAAGTTCGGCGAACAGCCGCGCCTCCGCCGTACGTCGGGTCTGCTGGTCGTACGACGACCACAGCAGCGCCAGCGGCACCAGCAGACCGAGCAGCCCGACCGGTGCCGTGGTCGCCAGGAAGGCGGCGAGCAGACCGATCGAGCAGTTCCCGGCGGTGTGTACGGCAGACATGGGCGCGCTCGACGCCAGCATGGGCAGGAGCGGGCGCCGGCTGGTCATCGCCACCGCGGCGCCGACGAGCGAGTGGTTGAACGCAAAGAAAACAGCCATCCCGGCGATCGCGCCCGGGATCCCGCCGCCTACCTGGAGGACGAGCAGTGAGCCGGCGGCCGTAGCCACCGCGAATTGCGCTCCGTTGAACTGCAGCTTGAGCTTGGGTTGGTGCCGCAACGTCTGCGCGGCCAGCACCCCCAGCACCACCGACAGCACCGACCAGGAACCGGCCCCGGCCACCCAGGCAGCGCCCAGCGCTCCCTCGGTAAGAGAAAACGTCCAGCGCTGCCGGCCGAACTGCAGGTGGACGACCGCGACCTCGGAGACCGCCACTGCCACAGCGAGCACCAGGGGCGCCCACCAGGTGGGTGCTCCCCACGCCTGCAGAGCGCACAGCAGCGCCGCCACGGGCACGCAGGCGAGCGACAGCAGCCGGACCTGAGCAGCCGGCGTCCGACGCATCCGCGCATACGGGGCCGCCGACCGGGCTGCGGCGACCGGGCGGAACAGGTCGTACGGGTCGGACACCGGCTCTCCCGTCCGGCCAGGCGCAGCTGATCCACGCTCCACTGATGTACGAGGTGTCTCGGCATGCGCAGCTACGGACGTGAGCGGAGTAACGGCCCTTCCCCCGAATGGCCTAACGGCGCGACCCGGACGGCGTCGGCGTGATCTCCGACCGGGCTACAGGCAGAGGCGCCTCGCGCCGAAGCAGGAGGTGGCGGCCACGTTCGGTCGTCGTGCCGCACGGCAAGCTCACGTGGAGGAACGGTGACCACCGGTCTCGAGATGGC
>JBKJLP010000090.1:0-3492 GCA_046596735.1 Mycobacteriales bacterium
ACAGGTAGGCGATGAGGTCGGCGACCGCACTCGGCGGCAGGAGCGTCTCGTAGCGCCCCGCGGGCAACTCCACGGAGCGCTCGGCCCAGCCAAGTCGCCGTTGCAACTCGCCGTCCAGGGAAGGGATCGAGATGTCGGACCAGTCGCGGGTGTGCTGACCGACCCAGGACGAACCGTTGGGCGCGGCGCTCTTGCCGGTGAGCTCGACGTAGCCGAGCGGCTGCTCGTGGCGAAGACGCAAGCCCGTGGAGGAGCCGAGCCAGGTCGTCGTCACGGTGTGGATCGCGTAGCCGAACGACCGGCGACCGTCCGCGCGCGCCGACGAGAAGCTCTCGCCGAGGTCCTTGGCGGCCGCGGCGAAGACCGACGCGGTCACCGATCCCGCGGGCGAACTGAAATCCGCTGCGGCGGCACCGGTGACGAGCGGTCCGTAATCCTCGGCGGGGGCGGCTTCGCGAGCGGCGGTCTCGCTCGCGCGCACCAGTCCCTCGAGGTCGTCAAGCACCGACGCGCTGCGCGTGCCGACGGACTCGCCGACCACGCTGATCACCAGGACCGAGCGGTCGCGGGTCGAGCCGTTGGTCGTGAGGGTGTTGTTGGCCCACCGCAGGTTGGCCCCGCTGGTCTGCTGCACGAGAACCACGCAACCGTCAGCCTGGGACAGCGACAGGACCTTCTCGACGATCTCCGCGCCGTTCATCGACCGGCCTCCCGGGTGGTGTTGAGGATGGTCACGCCGCGAAACAGCGCGGACGGGCAGCCGTGGGACACCGCGGCGACCTGGCCCGGTTGGGCTTTACCGCAGTTGAACGCACCGCCGAGGACATAGGTCTGCGGGCCACCGACGGCTTCCATCGATCCCCAGAAGTCCGTCGTGGTGGCCTGATAGGCCACGTCGCGGAGTTGGCCGACCAGGCGGCCATCACGGATCTCGAAGAAGCGCTGACCGGTGAACTGGAAGTTGTAGCGCTGCATGTCGATCGACCAGCTCTTGTCCCCCACGACGTAGATGCCGCGTTTCACGCCGCCGATTAACTCCTCTGTACTCGGACCGCCCGACGCCGGCTGCAGCGAGACGTTGGCCATCCGCTGCACCGGCACGTGCTGGGGCGAGTCGGCGTAGGCGCAGCCATTGGACCGGCTGACACCGAGCGCCGCGGCGTTTTGCAAAGCCATCCGTCGGTCGAGTTGGTAGCCGACGAGGGTTCCGTCGCGGACGATGTCCCACGACTGTGTCTGCACACCTTCGTCGTCGTAACCGATGGTCGACAGGCCGTGCTCGACCGTGCGGTCTCCGGTCACGTTCATGACGTCGGAGCCGTAACGGAGCGAGCCCAACTGATCGAGCGTCGCGAACGACGTGCCGGCGTAGGCCGCTTCGTAGCCCAACGCCCGGTCCAGCTCGGTCGCGTGCCCAATCGACTCGTGGATGGTCAACCACAGGTTGGACGGGTCAATGACCAGGTCGTACTGACCCGGTTCGACGCTGCTGGCCTTGGCTTTCGCCGCCAGCAGCTCGGGCAGTTGGCCCAGCTCGGTGTCCCAGTCCCAGCCGTCGACGAGGTATTCCCACCCGCGGCCGACCGGCGGAGCGTTGGTGCGCATCGTCTCGAAGCCACCGCCGGGATCCACTCTGGTCGCCGTGATGTACGGGAGCAGGCGCACCCGCTGCTGCGTCGTCATCGTCCCGGCACTGTCGGCATAGAACTTGTTCTCCAGCGCCTGGCGCAGCGAGACGTCCACGTGGTCGACGTCGTCATGGCCGAGCAGCGAGCGGCTCCAGCCGGCGAACAACTCGACCTTCTCGGCCGGTGACACGTCGAACGGGTTGATGTCGTACGTCGACGACCAGGTCACGTCGTCGTAGACGGGCTCGTCAGCGAGTTCGATGGGCTCGGCGTTGAGCGCACCTGAGGTCCTGGCGACGTCGACGGCTTCGCGGGCCAGCCGCACGGCCTCCTCCGGCGTGACGTCGGCGCTGCTGGCGAAGCCCCAGGTGCCGTCGGCGATCACCCGGACCGCCAACCCGACGGTCACGTCGTCGCTGAGGTTTTCCAAGCGGGCGTCGCGGACGGAGATGTTCTGGCCGCGGAGCCGCTCGATGCGCACGTCGGCGTGGGAGGCGCCGGCGTCAGTGGCGGCTTGCAGGGCGGCTGCCGCGGCTTCGCGCAGGGGCAGCGAGGTGAAAGCCTCGTCGATCGTCATCCGGACAACGTAGGCCCACTTCCCCGGGCCGCGCTCGCCCGCAACCACTCCTTGACCTGCCGCGGCGGGACTGCCCTATCCAGGCCGATCCGCACCAGGGTCGCCAGCGAGTAGTCCGGATCCGTAGCCAACGCGCGGTCCAGCGCGATGTTGGCCAGCGCGCCGTCACCACGGACCCAGGCGGTGACCGCGAGCAGGGTGCAGACGGCCGCGTCCTGCGGCGGCACGATCGTCCGAGCGAGCCAGAGCAGCAGCGCGAGCAGGTGCTCGCTGTCGTCGACGATCCGCACCAGAATGGCGTCGCGCAGACTGATGTCGTGCAGCCCGACGGCCAGGTCGGCGACCTCCCGCGCGGTGAGCACGAAGCGCCCCTCGCGGGCGTGCGCCAAGGCGGCGTCCCACAGCGCTGTCGCAGCAGCCCGCTCGGCGCCCTCGCCGTCCACGTCGATCCGCCCCATCCACCGCTCGAAGGCATCCTCCTGCTCCTGCTCGGCAGCTCGCGCCGCCAAGAAGACCGGCGGCGCAACGCTTGCGGCGAGCTCCGCCCGACTGGCGCGCACCGCGCGCCCGTCCAGCACCGCCTCTGCCGCGAGCAGGCTCAGGCCCGGCGAGCCGCTCGACTCCGGGATCGGGGTCCCCTCCGGCGGGCAACACCGGTCGTCGTGACAGTCGTACGAGAACCACCGGCCGGCCCGCACCAGCAGCGCTTCGTGGACGGCGATCCCTTCGGCAGCACAACCCGCAGACACCACCGAGACGAGAGCGCTGCGCGGTAACGGGCCGTCCTCCTCGGTGAACACCACCAACAGCGCCTGGTCCGCCTGGTCGTGCCGCAGCCGGGCCACGACCTCCGCTGCGGCGAGGTCGGCCAGCCCACACGCAACCAGGTCGAAGCGCATCGTGATGCCCATCCGTTTGCGCGGCCCGCGCAACGAGACGACGACGAGACTCTCGCTCGGCACAAAGCCGCAGACGTGCGGCAGGGCCGCGACGATCTCGCCGGGCGAGGTCAAACGGGCAACGGCAGGGGCGGTGGCAGGTCGCATGGCGGCAGGCTGCACAGGACGAGAGCGCCACGGGCCCGACAACGGTCCAGCTGTGGACGAACGGTCCTGTTGTGGACGCCCGGCACCGGTGCCGCCGAGGTCGACCGGCACAATGACCCGGTGACGGCTCCCGAGCAGGTGCGACCTCCGGTCTACGCGTGCGCGTGCAGGACGGTGCCCGCCGCGCAGGCGTAGACCGGAGGTCGCACCTGCTCGGGAGCCGTCACCGGGTCATTGTGCC
>JBKJLP010000202.1:0-10011 GCA_046596735.1 Mycobacteriales bacterium
CGGTGGCCCGCAAGGGCTCCCAGGAGGCTTCGCCTAGCCCGGTCTATGGCGCCGCACTGCTAATGCGGTTTGGGGCTTCAACCCCATCGGGAGTTCAAATCTCCCAGCCTCCGCTCCGCTCACGGGTCCATCCCGTGAGCGCACGTCCGAAAGTGGGGGCTCCGTGAGCGCGCGCTTCGCCGAGCTCGCGTGGAGTGAGACCCCGATCGGTGAGGTCAGCCTGCGCCGGCGGCGCGAACCGACCACCGGGATCGAGATCTATGAGGTTCTCCTCGGCGACGAATACTTGATGTCCAGCCTGTTTACGGCCGCGGAGATCGCGCTGGCCGATCTGTGCCTGGCACGGCTGACAGGTGACGAGTTGACCGTGGTCGTCGGCGGGCTCGGGCTCGGCTACACCGCCCAGGCCGCGCTGGCCGACGCCCGCGTGGGCGAGGTCGTGGTCGTTGACTATCTCCAGCCGGTCATTGACTGGCACCAGGCTGGGCTCGTCCCGGTCGGGCCGGTGCTGACCGGCGACCCGCGGTGCCGGCTCGTCCACGCAGACTTCTTCGCCGCGAGCGACGGCGACGGCTTCGACCCCTCGCGACCGGGTCGTACGTTCGATGCCGTCCTGCTCGACATTGACCACTCGCCGCAGCACCTGCTCGCCGAGGACAGCTCGGGCTTCTACGGGCCGGCCGGCATGCAGCGGTTTGCCCGGCACCTGCGTCCCGGCGGGGTGTTCGGGCTGTGGTCCAACGACCCCCCGGATCCGACGTACGTGGAGGTGCTCGGCGGGGTTTTCGACGACGTCGCCGCCGAGGTGGTGACCTTCCCGAATCCTCTGCAGGACCGCGATGCCACCAACACCGTCTATCTCGGCACTGCCCGCGACTGAGGGCGGCGCGCTGAGTCGGTATGCTCTCCGACCGTGCCTCTCGGGGCATGCGCGCTCGTAGCTCAACGGATAGAGCACTTGACTACGGATCAAGAGGTTGCAGGTTCGAATCCTGCCGAGCGCACTCTGTGATGTCTCAGGACATCGGAATAGGTCGAACCTGCGATTTGTGGGTTCGGCCTATTTTTTTTGGGGGCCTGGTGGGCGTCCGGTTCCCTGGTAGTCCTTGCGGGGGTCGATGATCAGGTCCCGGAGGATCTCGCCGGTAACGGCGTGGACGATGGTGACGTGGAGATCTTGGACGAGCAAGATCACGTGGGTCCGGGCGTGGGTTCGGCAACGCACACCGTGACGTCGACGCGTTCCTGGCCGGCCACCGATCTCCCGAAGTCTGACCAGGCGCGGCTATCCGGATAGTCCCAGCCTCGGCGCTTCCGCGGAAGCGAGTTGTCCACATGGGGCTAGCCGGCACTATCGCCGGTGCCCCGGCCCAGACGTTCGACAGGTGGCGGGATACCTATCCTGGCCGGGTGCCTGACTCAGACTCCGCCCCGTTCGACTTCTCCACCTATCAGCGTGATGCCAATGTGACGGGCTTGGTCGTTGCGATGGATCACCCGATGGTCTACCCCACGCTCGGCCTGGTGAACGAGGCCGGGGAGGTCGCTGGCAAGGTCAAGAAGATCTTTCGTGACCACGACGGAGTCGTGACTCAAGCCGACCGCGACGCGCTCACTCTCGAACTTGGGGACGTGTTGTGGTACCTCGCTGAACTATGCACGCGGCTCGACATTCGGCTTGACGACGTAGCCGCTCGCAACATCGAGAAGCTCCGAGGGCGCAAGCAACGCGGAACGCTCAAGGGCAGCGGTGACATCCGGTAGGGGCCGCTAGCCCAAGCACGGGGAACCGGCGCTACCCGCGTTGGGTCCCAACTTTTGACGGGGTACCAACGAGGTCCGGTACATCCACAAGGTCGTCCACGACGTGCGCCGGGATGAAGGCGTCGGGGTCGTCGCGGTACTGCGCGTGACTTGGATGCGCCGTATTGGCGACCAGGACCGGGACCATCCCTGCGGCGTCGGCCCCCAGGAGTTCCCGACTCCCGCCATCGCCAACAAACCAGCACTCGGTGGCTTGCACCCCAAGGGCACCGGCTGCTGCTGCATAGCCGCGTGGGTCGGGCTTCCGATAGCCGACCGACCAGGAAAACACCGTCGCATCCAGCAGCGGCGCATATGGGGTGGCTGCCCATGCCTCACACAACTCGCTGCTGCAATCACTCAAGATCGAAAGGCGGAAGCCGCGCTCGCGGAGGGTCGAAAGCACGTCCAGCGCGCCCTGACGCGGTGCGTGCAGGAGTTGCGCGCCCTCCCGATGTACAGCAATTGCGGCGTCCATTTGGGCGGATGTGGGCGTGGCCCCGCAACGCCTGGCCATTTCGATCAAGGTCTGCCGTGTATCACCCAGCACCCCCGTCGCACGCTGCGTGAACGAGGAGGAGACCGCGTCCCAGAACGCCTCGCCGCCGAGGCCGAGTGCGGCAGCCGTCGCGTCGTAGACGTCACGGCGGCGGTGCTCGTTCTCGGGGTTAGTAAGGGTGCCGAAGAAGTCGAAGACGACGGCGCGCATCTGGCGAGGTTATGTGCCGCTACACGAACGGCGACCGGCACTAGCCTCGCGTCATGTTCGCGGTCGTCGTGACGGGCCTGCCGGGCAGCGGCAAGACGACATTGGCCGAGCCTCTTGCCGCGAGTCTCAACGTTCCTCTCATCTCCAAGGACCACATCAAGGAACTGCTAGCGGACCACCTCGGCCCTGGCCCGCTCGCGGAGAAGTACGGGATCGCAGCGGTGCAGATCCAGTTCGCCTTGGCGGCAAGAGCACCCGAGGTGGTCTTGGAGTCGTTCTTCTGGCCGGGGCTGTCGGAGCCTGACCTCGTCGGTCTGGATCGGCCACTGGTGCAGGTGCATTGCCGTTGCGACCCCGTCTTGGCGCGTGCCCGGTTCGAGGAACGGCTGCGAGCGGGCCAGAGGCATCCGGTACATCACGCCATGGACGACTGGGAACGCTTCTCCGACGCCGCCGGCCTGCTCCACCTACCTGGGCCGCTCGTCGTCGTCGATACGTCGGTCCCGCCAAACCACACAGACATCACGGCGCAGGTCTCCGAGGCGTTGGCCGGGTTGCGAAGGTAGGTGCCACCGCACCGGGCTAGCCTGCGCCCGTGCTACTTCTGACCGTGATTGCAGCCGCGCTGCTCCCTCGCCGACGAGTGGCGACAGTCCATTCGCGCCTGAACGACCGTGGCTATGTGCCGCTAGCCCTACTGGTGCTTCACCGGAAATATCTTTAACCGAAGGGGTGGGCCTGACGGGTCCCTAGGACTCTTGGTCTGCGAACATCAACCCGTGACTGACGCCTCCGCCTCCTGGACTGCGCTCTCTGGCGCTTATGCCGATGCGGTCGAACGCGAGGACTCATTTGACCGCATCCTTGACTGGCCCGCGCAGCGCGCAGCCATCGGGGACGTCCGAGGCAAGCGAGTCCTGGATCTCGGCTGCGGCACGGGGCACAAGGCGCTTGCGCTCCTCGATGAGGGAGCCAGCGAGGTCGTCGGGGTCGACATCAGCAAGTCGTTTATCGAAGGCGTCAGTGCAATGGCAGTATCCGGGAAGGCCACCTTCCTGGTCGGGGACCTGAACAGCCTCGAAGCCCTGTCCGAACTGAAGGCAGCTCCCTTCGACTTGGTGCTCTGCTTGCAGTCTTTTGGCTATGTTCGGGAGAAGGTCACCGCGCTCAAGCAGATGCGCGCCATGCTGACGCCGGACGGTCTGCTGGTGCTCAGCCGGGCCCACCCGATGCGCTTCGCGGTCGAACGCTCCGAGGCTCGCGGCATCGGTCTTGGCAGCGCTTACCACGATACGAGCGAGTACACCTACGCCAGTGGGTGGGATCCGAGCGTCGAAGTCACACATGCCCTGGACACCTTCAGCGACATGCACAACGCACTAACCACCGCTGGCTTTGTGGTCGAGGAAGTGCAGGAGCCATGGCTGTCCGTCGAGGTGCAGAGCCGGTTTCCCCGCAAGCAGGCATGGATGGACAAGTACATCGGCATTGTCCTGTTCGTTGCTCGACCCAGGTAACGAGACGGTCCTGGACTTGCCCCGGCAGGACAGCAGGTAAGTGCCGTGATCCACAGCGTTCCGGCACTATCCTCCGTGGATGTTCTTGGGTCAGCGGTTCACCGTGCAACGGATCGACCCGGTGCCGGATCGCTCCCTTGTCGGTCAGGATCTGGACTACGCCGACTCCTTCGCGCTCGACCTAACAGTTGCCGACGACAACACGCCGGAGCATTGGGCCAGAACGGCTCTCGGGCAGGCACCGACCCTCATCCGTGTAGTGATTCGAGTCGCCCAAGCTCACGTCCTCCGCTTGCACCTGCGTCCTGCCGCAGACCCGAAGGCGGTTCTGGGCTGGTGCGTCGCTAGATCCACCTACGACACCCTCCACCTCCGGGCGACCGGCCCCCTGGTCCACGCCGACATCGTTGTGCACCGGCCGTCGCTGCTGCGGGTGACTACAACGACCTCGCTCGTCTACAAGCAGAAGTCCGGCCGATGGCTCTGGATGCTTGTCGGCCCTCTGCATCGCCGCATTGCTCCGTATCTCGTAGGTCGCGCTGCTACATCCTTGGTTCGGCCCGAGGTTCCCGGCATCGGGTAGGTCGCGGGTCTCCCGGTCATCGGTCATCGGTCATCGGGTAGGTGCCGTTACTCCTGCGTCGTCCTGACACCGGACATGACGTACACAGGGCCAGGCAACTCGCGGGACCCACGCTGCAAAGCTCTGCGGAGGAAGGGGCCGTTCGGTTCCCGCGTGAAGTCGCCGGGCTCTAGGACGCGCCCGATGAAATCCTCATCGGGGTCAACGTTTTCACCACCCACCCGGCGCTGTTCGAGTTCTTCGTGAAGTCGCTTGAAGGTGTCAACGAACTCGGGCTCGTTGTCGAAGACGGCAACCACCCGGTACCGGGGCTCGCCGCCAGCGACGCTGGGAGCGCGATGGCGAATGACGTAGCGGTGGGATTCGTCATCTTCGATGGATACCGTGGCCACACACGGAGTATGCCCCGGACCAGACTCCAGCGGCTATGTGCCGTTCCTTGGCAGGTGGGTGGCGAGACCTGCTACCGCGGAATGGGGCAATGGGGGCCGCCTCCGCCAGCTCCTTCTTCGGTTTCAATCGTGTGCTGGGCCAGCGCTGGCCTGGAGACGGAGGATGGCTGCGCTGAGAGCTTCGAGGTCGTGGGTGACGGTCGCGCTGACGATGGCGTGTTCGGTGTCGAAGTAGCGGTGAGCTAGCTGGTTGCGCATGGCCGCGATGTTCTTCTACGGAATCTTGGGCTCGGTGGACAGCAGCGCAGGCGAGATCGCTTTGACGGCCGCGCCGATTTCGAGGAGCCGAATTCGTACGGCGTCGAAGATCAGGCCGTCGGAAAGGTCTCCTCGTAGGAGGTGGGATCGGATAGCGGTGATGCGTCGTGGATGTCGTTGAGTCGCTGACCGTCGTATCGCTTTACAAGGGCACCAGATCTGCCTGAACAGAGTTGCGCAGGCCCTTCTTGAGACCGGCTTCGGGGATGAGGTCGACCGGTGCGCCGAGCAGTTCCTCGAGTTGACAACCTTTGAGCTGCACGTCAGGTCGGGTCTGTCGGGAACGGGAGCTCCTCCGAGCTCGCCGGGGCGACCGTCCAGCAGAGCAGTTTGCTGAGCGAGCCAGGCTCAGAAGTCGAAGTACGGCTCCACGATCGGCTCTCTGGCGCTGCGCGCTTGTGTCCTGAGAGAACGGAGAGCCTCGCTTCCCCGGTACTGCCGGCCGCGCTTCTCGCCCTCGGCCAGCAGCAGCCCCGCGGACACGAGCGCGGCTAGGTCTCGGGTGGCCGTTCTGGGCTCCACCCCCGTCGATCGCTCGTAGCTCGAGCGGCGAAGACGCAGTCCGTAGGCCGCGTCGAACACGGCAGGGACGGCGCGCTCGGGCAATCCTTGCTTGCCCACCAGTGCTTCGACGCCGTTCCAGAGCGTGGCTGTCTCGGCATTGCGGGCCTGGACGGTCTGAGCCTGGATGTGGTGAGCCCGCAGGTTGAAGCGGACCCAGGCCGTGGTGTCGCGGTCCGGCTGCCACTGCCCGTCAGCGGTCAGGGCCAGGACGGCGTAGTAGTCCTCGGTGTTGTGGCCCAGAAACTCTTCGATGCTGCTGAACACCGGCGCTGCTACCTGGTCGCGGCTCAGCACCAGCGTCTGCAAACAGCGGGCCATCCGGCCGTTGCCGTCCCGGAATGGATGGATCATCACCAGGTTGAGGTGGGCCATCGCGGCCCTGACATAGACCGGGACGGTGTCCTGCTCCGACCGGACGTCCGCCATCAGCTCGTCGATGAGGGCTGGGAGGGAGGCGTGCGGCGGGCCTTCGTACACGATGCGGTCGGCCCGCTCATCACGGACAAAGATGGGGCCACCGCGGAAGCGGCCAGGGCTCTTGGCGACGTCGTGGCTGAGCAGCATGTAATGCAGGGAGCGCAGCAGCGACGGGTCGAGGGTCACGTGCGGGTCGTCGGCGAGCTGCAGGACGTAGCTCATGGCCGTGCGGTACCCAAGGATCTCGGCCCAGGTCTGCGCGTCCGCGTCCAGAGGCTCTTCATCCTCGACGGCGGCGATCGCGTCGTCCTCGTTGACGTCGTATCCCTCGATGCTGTTGCTGCCCTGGATAGCTTTGGCGAACAGGTTGCGGCGAAGCACACCGGTCCACTTCCGGGGGGCATGGGTGTCTTGGCGAAGCTCCACCCTCATCTGGTCGATCTCACGGATGACGACGAGGTCGCGCGCGGCAAGCTCTGGTGCCTGGAACAGCATGCTCAGCCCCTCCTCGACCCGTGTCCGTTAGTCCGTAACCTGAAGACTAGTGTCTGTATCTTATAGACGTACTGACACACGTGCACGTCGCCAAAGCCCGCCAGCTGTCCATGCACTGCTGGCCCGTCGTGGTCACACTGTGGTCACAGAACCTGTGAGTACCGGTGTCACGGCGCCACACGGCGCGGTATGGTCGAGGCACAAACCCGCAGGTCAGAGGCACTTTGACGGATTCGGCGGCATAGGACGAAACGCGCCCAGGCGGTCTACGGATCAAGAGGTTGCAGGTTCGAATCCTGCCGAGCGCACTCTTGTGATGTCTCAGGACATCGGAAGAGGTCGAACCTGCGGAATGCAGGTTCGGCTCATTGTTTTGATCGGCCTGCCGCCCCGCGGAGCGGGGCAACGGGGGCCGCTCCGCCTGCTACTTCCTCGGCTTTACTCGCTTGCGGGGCAAGGGCTGGCCTGGACGGTGACGGTGGCGCCCGTGCGCTCATGGGACAGTCACGGCATGAGTGCACAACGTGGGAGACCGTGGGTGGCGCCGGTTCTGGTGCTCTTGCAACTCGCCGCGTTCGTGCCGTATCTCCTCGCTGGGCTCATTGCGCCCGACGGACAGTTGGCGATTGTTCGTGCGCTGTGGGTGCTGCTCAGCGTTGTTGCCGTGGTCGCCTACCGACGCAACCGCCTGCTGTCCCTGGCAGTACCCGGGGTAACCGTTCTGACCGGAGTTGCCCTCATCGTGTTGGGCGGAGCCTTTCTCGGATGGGAGGGCTGACCGACCACGCCGGGTCGCGGGCGCGCCCGCGATGGCACTGCCGGAGCTGACCCACATCAGTCATCGCGCCCACCGACGTGGTCTCACGCGCCAGGAGACAGCACACTCATGAGCATGAACATCACCCGCCGCCCCACTCGACAGCTCGTCCTGGCTGCCTTGGCCCTCGCTGGCCTGGCCCTCGTCGCCGGCTGCGCAGCCTCGAGTACGGGGGCTTCTCAGAGTGCGTCCACGTCGGCCGCGCACGACGCCGCGGACGTCGCGTTCGCGACCGACATGATTCCGCATCACGCCCAGGCTGTGGAGATGGCCGACATGGCGTTGGCCGCGGCTGTCGACCCGGAAGTGAAGGCTCTCGCTCAGGCGATCAAAGGCGCTCAGGACCCGGAGATCACGACCATGACCGGCTGGCTTACCGAGTGGAAGGCCCCCGTGCCGCAGACCGGGATGGGCCACGCGATGTCCGGTGACGCCTCCACCGGCATGGGCATGATGAGCGACAGCGACATGGCGGCGCTGGGACAGACCAGTGGAGATGACTTCGACAGGCTGTGGGTCGACATGATGCTTCGCCACCACAACGGTGCGATCGACATGGCGAACATCGAGATCAAGAAGGGCAAGTTCCCCGATGCCAGGGCACTCGCCCAGCAGATCATCACGTCGCAGACCGCTGAGATGACGAGGATGACGGCGATGGCCCAGCGCCTCAACTAACGCTTCGGAGGTGGCCTCGTCGGCAGGATCACTACTTCTTGTAGCGGTAGCTGTACTTCAGCGTCGCCTCGAAGGTGCCAGCGAGGTTGCACGGCAAGATGTTGATCGTCCCGGCCCTTTTCATGCGCAAGCTGGTCGACTCGGTCGACGGTGCATCTGCGTCGGCAGTGCCCAGGACCTTGCCGGCTTGGTCAGTGATCATCAGACTCCACTCACCCGAGAATCCGCTGATCGCAATGTCCACCACGCCGGAGCTGGGGATCTTGACGGCGACCGGAGACTCCGCAGGCAGCTGGCCTTGGCAGTGCTCCGGGCCCAGGAGGAACGCCGACGGGTCAGGCGTGTCATCGACGAACGTCACCGTCTTGCTGAACGGGGCTGGCGTTGCAGCAAACGCTGGCACGAGGGATCCGGCGGTGCCAACAACGAGGACGGTGGCGAGCAAGATCGTACGAAGGCGCATGACGAGCCCTTCAGATGTCGTTGGTTGATCGGGACCGACGTGCCGAACCCTGTGACAGGAATCTCCGTCACGTCACAGGCTTCGCTGCCGAAGGGGACAATCCTTCCCAGGTCCACCGTGCGATCCGCGTACGGTGCAGCGTGTGGCGGCGGACCTGGGGCTAGCGGAGCTGGCTGATCGGTTCGGCGTCCCTGCCGAGTTCGCTCGCGAGGCCGATGGCCGCGGTCTGATACCGCGGGAGGATGACGGGAAGGTCGGACCGGCCGCTTCGCGCCGTCTTCGACTGGTCGCGGTCGCGCTCAGGCGAGGCATCACGGGCGCCCGGCTGCTCGAGGCGCTGGAATCCTTCGGCGACCTCACCGGCAGTTTTGACGATCTCGCTCCGGCCCCGTCCGATCTGGACGTTGACGGGATGCTCGCCGAGGTGGGCATCGACGCAACCCTGGGCCTGCGCCTGTTGGCGGCAAGTGGCGTAGACACCGAGGACGTGCCGAGCGTCGACGACGCGCAGGCGATGCGCATGGCCCGGCAGGCGTTAGACCTCGGGCTCACACCGGACGTCTTGGTTCAGCTCTTGCGGGTGTTCGCCGACCACACCGAGCGCCTGGCCGCGGCGGAGACAGGGATCTTCCACGATCACGTGCACGAGCAGTTCCGAGCTCAGGGGCTGTCCGGACGCGCCCTCATCGAGGCGACGTCCGGCATCGCGAACGGCCTGCAGGATCTGATGGAGCCGACGCTGCTGTACTTCCACCGGCGCGCCTGGGCTCGGGCTGCGCAGGATGACTTCCTGCGCCACCTCACCGAGGACAGCCGTCCATTGCCGAGCTCGCCCGGCGCACGGACCTGCACGGTGATGTTCGCGGATCTCTCGGGCTTCACTCCTCTCACGGCAGCCATGGGGGACGACGCCGCCGCTGAGGTGCTGGCCCGGTTCGGCGACGCGGTGCGCAGGTTGACCACGCGGCACCACGGTCGCGTCGTGAAACAGATCGGCGATGCGTTCATGGTCGTCTTCGACGACCGCCTCGAGGCCGTCAGCTGCGGTGTCTCCCTGCTGACCTGGTGCAACGCGGAGAGCCGGTTCCCACCCGTCCACATCGGGGCCCACGCCGGTGAGGTGCTGTTCCGGGAGGGCGACTTCGTCGGCGCCGCCGTCAACCTTGCGGCCCGCGTCGCGTCGGTGGTCAGCGGCGCGCCAGCGGCGCGAATCGCCATCAGCTCCACCGGCAGGTGCAGGCCCTTCAATACGCGC
>JBKJLP010000203.1:0-6268 GCA_046596735.1 Mycobacteriales bacterium
CCGCCCGGCACGTGCACGGGTTGATCTCATGACCGCCGTCACCACCGGTCGGGCCCGGCCGTCCACAGCAACCGCCGCCGCCGCCGAGCGACTACCGATGCTGCAACGACCCCTCGCCTCGTACTACCTCGTCCTGGGCAGCACGGGTGCGTTGTTGCTGCTCGGACTGGTCATGGTCTTCTCTGCCTCCAGCGTGCGCTCCTACGCGACGTATAACGCCTCCTACGCGATCGCCCTGAAGCAGGCCATCTTCATGGCTATCGGCATCCCGGCGATGCTGGTGGCCAGTCGGCTACCCATCCGGGTCTGGCGGATGCTCGCCTACCCGCTGCTGGTCGGGACGCTCGGGCTGCTCGTTCTCGTCCTGATCCCCGGCATCGGTCGCAACGTCGACGGTGCGACCCGCTGGATCCCGCTGCCTGGCGGCTTCAACCTTCAGCCCAGCGAGTTGGCCAAGCTCGGGCTCGCGCTCTGGGGAGCTGACCTGCTCGTCCGCAAGCGCAAGTTGCTCGGCGACTGGAAGCACCTGTTCGTGCCCTTACTGCCGGTCACGATGCTGGTCTGCGTACTGGTGATGCTCGAGCCCGACATGGGCACGACGCTGGCGACGGTCAGCGTTGTGGTCGCGATGCTCTGGGTCGTCGGCACGCCGCTGCGCTACTTCGCGGTGCTGATGGGTGGGCTGATCTCGCTCGCCACACTTCTCGCCGTTGCTGAGCCCTACCGCCTTGCTCGACTGACGGCCTTCCTGCATCCCTTTGACGACCCGCAGGGCTCGGGATACCAAGCCGTGCAGGGCCTTTACGCCTTGTCGTCCGGCGGGTGGTTCGGGCTAGGCCTGGGTGCCAGCCGCGAGAAGTGGGCCGGCGGACTGCCCAACGCCCACACCGATTACGTCTTCGCCATCATTGGCGAGGAGCTCGGCCTGCTCGGGACCCTTGGCGTCCTTGGCCTTTTTGCCACCCTGATCTACGCGGGCGTGCGCATCGCACGCCGCAGCACCGACCCGTTCGCCCGGCTCGCGGCGAGTGGCGTGACCGCGTGGCTGGCGGCGCAGTCCGTCATCAACATGGGCGCCGTCGTCGGGCTGCTCCCGATCACCGGCATCCCGTTGCCGCTGGTGTCGTTCGGCGGTTCGGCGTTGATCCCCACCATGGTGGCGATCGGCATGCTGGTCTCTTTCGCCCGGGTCGAACCCGGCGCGCGCGCAGGGCTGGCCGCCCGACGCTCCCGCCGGCCGTCGTGGTTGAGGTTCGGCTCTGGCGGGACGTCGCGCACACCCGCGCGACCGCCGGCGCGCATTCCTGCGGCCCGCCATCCCACGTCGCGAGCAGGTTCTTCTCGTACGCCGGCGGCCCGGACAACCCGTCGCCCGAGTCGTCGCCCCGCGCGGGGGCGGTAACCCGATGCACGTCGTGCTCGCCGGTGGTGGGTCCGCAGGTCACATCGAGCCAGCTTTGGCCTTGGCTGACGCACTGCGCCGTCTCGACCCGTCTGTCGGGATCACCGCGCTGGGCACCTCCGCCGGGCTGGAGGCCCGGCTGGTCCCTGCCCGTGGCTACGACCTCGCCGAGATCCCGCGCGTCCCGTTACCGCGCACGTTGGGGACCGAGTTGCTGAGCGTTCCGTCGCGGCTGCGGACCGCCGTGCGCGCGACCCGAGGACACCTGGATCGGGTCGACGCCGACGTGGTCGTCGGCTTTGGCGGCTACGTCTGTGTCCCGGCCTACCTGGCCGCCCGTCGTCGCAAGACCCCGGTCGTGGTCCACGAGGCCAACGCCCGCGCTGGCATCGCCAACCGGCTGGGCTCGCGCTGGGCTGCCGTCGTCGCGACCGCCGTACCCGGCACCGGGCTGCCTGGCGCCCAGGTCATCGGCGTGCCGCTACGAAGGAGCATCACCGAGCTGGACCGAGCGGCTGCACGCGGCCCGGCTCGCGAGCGGATGGGTCTGACGGACGGCCCCGTGTTGCTGGTCACGGGTGGCTCGCAAGGCGCGCGGCGCCTCAACACTGCCGTCGTCGATGCGGCTCCCACGCTGGCAGCGCGGGGTGTGCAGGTGCTGCATGTCACGGGGCCGAAGCAGGCAGCGGCTGTACGCACCGCCCTCGGCCCCGACGCACCGCCAACCCACCACGTCCTGGACTACGTCGACGGGATGGATCAGGCCTACGCCGCTGCTGATCTGGTGCTCTGTCGCGCCGGGATGATGACCGTTTCCGAACTCACGGCGGTCGGGCTGGCCGGGGTCTACGTACCGCTCCCGATCGGCAACGGTGAACAAGCACTTAACGCCCAGCCGGTCGTTCGCGCCGGTGGCGGGCTGCTGGTCGACGACAGCGAGGTGACGGCCCACTGGTTGATCGCCGAGGTCCTGCCGCTGGTCCTGGACCAGGTCCGGTTGACCGCGATGGGCCGCGCAGCTGCAGGGCTCGGTCACCGCGACGCTGACATGACCCTGGCCAGGCTGGTCCTGGAGGTGGCCGCATGACCCTCGGCCGGCACGTTCACCTGATCGGCATCGGCGGCGCCGGCATGAGCGGCATCGCCAGTGTCCTGCTGGCGCGCGGCGTCACGGTCACCGGCAGCGACACCAAGGACTCGCGCGGCGTCGCCGCGCTGCGGGCGCTGGGGGCGAGCGTCAGCATCGGCCACGCCGCCGACCACGTCAGCGGCGCCAACACCGTCGTGTTCTCCAGTGCCATCAAGGAAAGCAACGTCGAGTTACTGGCTGCCCGCATCGCGGGGATCAGCGTCGTACCGCGGGCCGAGGCGCTCGCCGCCCTGATGGAGGGCCGCCGGGGGGTGGCCGTTGCCGGCACCCACGGCAAGACGACGACGACCTCCATGCTCACGGTTGCCGCCTTCCACTGCGGCGTCGACCCGTCCTTCGCCATTGGTGGCGACCTCAACGAGGCGGGCAGCAACGCCCGGCACGGCACGGGTGAGTTGTTCATCGTCGAGGCCGACGAGAGCGACGGCTCGTTCCTGGCCTACCGGCCGCACGCCGGAGTAGTCACCAACGTCGAGGCCGACCACCTCGACCACTACGGCGACGCAGCCGGAGTGGATCGCGCGTTCGAGGACTTCGTGGCCACCGTGAGCGGGTTCGTCGTGATCTGCGCCGACGACGCTGGGTCGCTGCGGCTGGCCGAACGTAGCCGCGATCTTGGTGTCGATGTGCGGACCTACGGCGAGGGAGCCGATGCGGACCTGCGGCTCGACGCGCTGACGACGGCCGGGGCCACCAGTCGCTACGAGCCGGTCCTGCGTGGACGTCGGCTGCCGCCGGTCGAACTCGTCGTCCCAGGGCGTCACCTGGCGCTCAACAGCGCCGCTGCCCTGCTCACCGGCATCGGGCTGGGGTTGCCCGAGGCGGCCATGGTCGAGGGACTGGCCGGCTTCACCGGGGTCCGTCGGCGGATGGAATTCAAGGGCAGTGCCGGCGGTGTGACCGTTTACGACGACTACGCCCATCACCCGACTGAGGTCAGGGCGCAACTGATCGCCGCACGCGGCATGGTCGGTAACGGTCGGCTCGTCGTCGCGTTCCAACCCCACATGTACAGCCGCACGGCCGCCTTCGCCGAGGACTTCGGGGTCGCGCTTGGCCTGGCCGATCAGGTCCTGGTGATGGACGTCTACGGCGCCCGCGAGGACCCGATCCCGGGAGTTACCGGGGCGATCGTGGCTTCCGCCGTTCCCCTGCCCGAGGGCAGGGTCGCGTTCGAGCCGTCTTGGACCGAAGCCCCGCGCCGGCTGGCGGCGATCGCCCGACCGGGCGACCTGCTCCTGACCCTCGGTGCCGGTGACGTCACTCAGGTCGGCCCCGAGGTGCTGCTCCTGCTCGAGGCCGACGCCGGAGGGTCGGCATGAGCGCGCTGCGCCGTGCCGACCGCTCCGTGGTCCCCGTCGCGCCCCGGCAGGCGGCTCGGGCCCGACAGCAGCGGGCGGATCGTCGTCGCCAGGTCGGTCGCCGCGCCGGCCTGCTGGTGCTGGCCGGCGCCCCGGTCCTGCTCCTGGCTTGGCTGCTGTTGTCGACTCCGCTGTTCTCCGTACGTGGTGTCTCGGTCTCGGGCACCGAGCTGCTTACTGTCGCGCAGGTCCAGTCGCTGGCCGACGTGTCCCTCGGTGCGCCGCTGGCCCGGGTCGACACCGATGCGGTCGCGCGCCGGGTGCGCGCCTTGCGCTCGGTCCACGAGGTGCACGTCACCCGTGGCTGGCCCAGCACGCTGCGGATCCGCGTTGTGGAGCGCACGGCGGTCGCCGGGCTCCTCGACAAGACCGGCGTCACGCTCATCGATGCGAAGGGTGTGCCCTTTGCCCGCGCGAAGGCGCTCGCACCCGGCACGGTGCGGCTGCAGGTGCCGCGCCCCGGCCCTACGGATGCCACGACGCGGGCTGCGCTGCAGGTGCTGCAGGACTTGCCACCGACGCTGCGCGGCCCGTTGCGGATCGTGCGCGCCGCCTCCCCGTCCAGCGTCACCCTGGTGCTTGCTGGCGGTCGGCAGGTGATCTGGGGCAGTCCGGAGCAGACGACCCTCAAGGTCCAGGCCACGATGGCGCTGCTGAAACTGCCTGGGCGGACCTTTGACGTCAGCAGACCATCGGTCGTCACCCGTCGCTAAGGGATATCCGGCTGGTTATCGGGCAGGAACACTGGGTGACGTCCGCTGATCGGCCGCCTTGGCCGCATGAGCAGGGACGGGAGTGCGGGGCCGCGTCGACGGCCTCTCCCGGCCCGGCCGGGCGCGCCGCCATGTCGGCGCTGGTGGATACGCGGGACATCTTCGAAACCTTCTTCGAAGCGAGCGCGGTAGGGCTGGCGTTGGCCGACCTGAGCACCCGCTACGTACGCGTGAATGCTCGCTACGCCGAACTCGTCGGCCGCCCAGCCGAGGACCTCGTCGGGCTAGCTTTCTCCCAGCAACTACACACGGACGACAGCTCAGATCCCCTTCACCGGGCCTCGCTGCTGCTCGCCGGTCAGGCCAGCGAGCTGCAGTCCGAACAGCGCTATCAGCGCCCGGACGGGACGGTCCGCTGGCTGCTGCACGGGGTGACCGTGGTGACGGGAAGCGACGGACAGCCGGCGTGGTTCGCGGTGAGCGCTCAGGACATCACCGAGCGACACATGGCCGAAGCGGAGTTGCGCGCAGTGATGGCGACGCTGGCCGAGCAAGCCGTGCGAGATCCGCTGACCGGGCTGGCCAACCGGAAGTTGCTCGAGGAGCGGCTCCGGGCCGTGCTGGCCCGCGACGGCCGGACCGGGCACTCGACCGGTGTGCTCTTTCTGGACCTCGATGACTTCAAGGGCGTTAACGACCGCCTCGGCCATCTGGTCGGTGACGCTGTCTTGCGAGCGCTCGCCGAGCGGCTCACCGCCGCCGTACGCCCGTCCGACACGGTGGCCCGACTGGGCGGCGACGAGTTTGTCATCCTGGTCGAGGACGCACAGCCCGAGGATGTCGAAGCCCTCGCGACGCGGCTGGGCGAGGCGGTGGCCGAGCCGCTCCACCTGGGGGAGCACCTGATCAACGTCGGGGTGAGCATTGGCAGCGCAGTCTCGGCGGCCGGCCAGGACGACTCCAGCACCCTGCTCGGCAAGGCCGATCGCGGCATGTACGCCACCAAGCGAGCCCGACAGCGCGGCTGAGCGCCTCCCCGCGACACAAACCCGGCGACACGCCGGGGCGGTCTGTTGACCTGTCCGTAGGGCCGACCGTAACTTCTGGACCTAGTGCTCAGGTTGACATAACTCTAACCGTCTACGTGAGCATGAGGGTCGGCGCAAGCGGACCCGCAGTTCGACCCGGTGCTTCCCCGCGCCTGCCCGTCAGTCGCCCACTACCTGCAACAGACCGCGCCTGACCGACCCGGTCCGGATGGCGGCCACCTGACACCGAGAGGGCCTCGCACCGTGGCAGCTCCGCAGAACTACCTGGCCGTCATCAAGGTGGTCGGCATCGGCGGTGGTGGCGTTAACGCCGTCAACCGGATGATCGAAGTCGGCCTCAAGGGCGTCGAGTTCATCGCCATCAACACCGACGCGCAGGCGCTGCTCATGAGCGACGCCGACGTCAAGCTCGACATCGGTCGCGAGCTCACCCGTGGGCTCGGCGCCGGAGCGGCCCCCGAGGTCGGTCGACAGGCCGCCGAGGATCACCGCGAGGAGATCGAGGAGGTCCTCAAGGGGGCCGACATGGTCTTCGTGACCGCCGGCGAGGGTGGTGGCACCGGCACCGGTGGCGCCCCCGTCGTCGCCGAGGT
>JBKJLP010000228.1:0-5713 GCA_046596735.1 Mycobacteriales bacterium
GGTCCAGGCCGCTAACGCCGGTGACGCGAGCGCGACCCGTACCGCCGCGGGCCTGCTGCTGCAGGAGGTCAAGAAGCAGGACGCCTCCGCCGACCTCCCGGCCAGCAAGGCGCAAGCGCTGGTCACGCTGATCACCCGGATCCTGGCCAACGCCGCGCTGCTGGACGAAACCGTGCCGACCCCCAGCCCGACGCTGAGCGAACCCGAGCCAACGCCAACGCCGTCGCCCGAGGAGCCGGCCCCGTCACCGAGCGAGGAGCAGCCCTCACCAGAGCCAACGCCGGTGCTCCCGAGCGTGGTCGTCGGCGACAGCGACTCGCCGCAGCCCTCGCCCATCCAGAGCTGAGACACGACGAAGGGCCGCCCTCGCGGACGACCCTGTCGTGGAGAGTCGGGGTGACAGGATTTGAACCTGCGGCCTCTACGTCCCGAACGTAGCGCGCTACCAAGCTGCGCCACACCCCGATCTGTACGTCGCGAGACTACCGGAACCTCAGCCCGCGCCGACGAGGGTAAGCAGGGTCGCCTCCGGTCGACAGCAGAGTCGGACCGGGGCGTACGGCGAGGTGCCGAGTCCGGCGCTGACGTGTAGCCAGGAGCCGTCGTAGGCCGACAGTCCGCGGGCCCGGGCCCGGTCCAGATCGCAGTTGGTGACGAGTGCGCCAACCCCGGGCAGCCGCACCTGACCGCCGTGCGTGTGACCGGCCAGCAGGAGTTGGTGGCCGTCGGCCGACATGGCGGTCAACACCCGCTTTGCGGGCGTGTGGGTCACCCCGATGCCGACCTCCGTCGCGACCGGTCCGGCGACGGTCGCGTAGCGGTCGCGGCGCAGGTGCGCGTCATCGGTGCCGGTCAGGGTGATATCGCTCGACGCGAGCCGGAGCGTCGTACGACGGTGGGTGAGGTCGACCCAGCCGACGGCCGTGAGGGCGCTGGCCGCCTGCTCCCACGGGAGGTCGGGTGACCGCCTTCGCGGCGGACCGCCGGTGACGTAACCGAGGACGTTGGGCGCACGGGGTGTGAAGTAGTCGTTGTTACCGGGGACGAAGACGCCCTGCGCGCCGGAAGCGGTGAAGGCGCTCAGCGTCTCAGCAAGCAGCGGGATCGCTGCGGCCGAGGACAGGTGATCTCCGGTGGAGACCACCAGGTCGGGCGTGAGGGCGGCCAGCGCCCGCACCCAGGCGGACCGTCGCGCGTGGCGGGGCAGCAGGTGCAGGTCCGAGAGGTGCAGCACGCGGATCGGGCGGCATGCGGCGGGCAAGACCGGAACGTCGACCCGGCGCAGCACCGGTAGATGTGGCTCGACCAGCGACCACGCCGCGGTCGACGCAGCCAGACCGGCGCCGAGCTGGAGTGTGCGGCGGGGGCCCATGCCGAGCAGCCTAGGTAGGTTCGCCGCATGGGAGCCCTCAAGGACAAGCTGCACGCCGACCTCACGACCTCGATGAAGGCGCGGGACGAACTGACCACGGCCACGCTGCGCATGGTGCTGACGGCCATCGGCAACGAGGAGGTTGCCGGCAAGGCGGCCCGCGAGCTGTCCGACGAGGAGGTGCTCAACGTCATCACCCGCGAGACCAAGAAGCGTCGCGAGGCCGCCGAGGCTTTCGCCGGCGGCGGGCGTCAGGACCGGGCCGATCGTGAGCTGGCTGAGCACGTCGTGCTGGAGGCCTATCTGCCGGAGCAGCTGTCCGACACCGAGCTCACTGCGCTGGTCGCCGAAGCGGTCGCCGAGAGCGACGCCAGCGGACCGCAGGCCATGGGCGTCGTGATGAAGGTCGTCGGCCCGAAGGTGGCCGGACGGGCCGAGGGCGGCCGGGTGGCTGCGGCGGTGCGCGCAGCGCTCAGCAGCTGACGGCGGTCAGCCGCGCCGGCGGGGTTTCTTGCTCGGCTTCGCCGGCGGCGGCGGCGGGGTCGACGGCGCTGGCTCGCTTGCCGGTGGACTGGGACTGGGCGAGGGCGGTGGCGGCGGCGGCGCGACCTTGCCGTTGGATTGGTAGACGGTGATCACCTGGCCGGTGCTGACCAGTCGCCCGGCCCGCGGTGACGTGTAGGGCACGATCCCGTACCTCACCGGCGCAGCACTGACGAAACCGCCGTCCCGGACCCCGAAGCCGGCGTCGGCCAGGGCTTGCTTGGCGACGTCGTAGGGCTGACCGGTGACATCGGGGACTTCGGCCTGCTCACCGTCGGCGACGTCAGGGTCGGCCTTGTTGAAACTCTCGACCGGCAGGCCCTCGTGCGCTTGCGCCATCGCCTGCCGCCAGATCGCGGCGGGGATGGTCCCGCCGTAGACCTGTCGGTAGTAGCGGCCGTCGATGGTCACCCGCTTCATCGGAGTCGGCGTGGGCTTGCCTACCCACACGGCTGCGGCCAACTGCGGGGTATAGCCGACGAACCAAGCCGCTTTGGACTCGTTAACGGTCCCGGTCTTGCCGGCGGCGGGGCGCCCAAGCGACGCGCCGATCCCGGTCCGGAAAGGATCCGGCCCGTCGATGACGCCGCGCAGCACGGTGGTCAGCGTGTCGGCGACACCCTCTTCGAGGACCTGTTCGCAGGCGTTGTCCGGCAGAGCCAGCGGCTTGCCATCGGGGCCGAGAATCTCCGTAACACCGCGCGGCGGGCAGTGCAGCCCGTGCGCCGCGAACGTGGCATAGGCCCCCGCCATGGCCAGCGGGCTGACGCCGTTGGTCCCGAGCACGAACGACGGGAAGCGGCCCAGCGGCTCCTGGACGTAGTTATTGATCGCCTTGACGCCGAGGGCCTCGGCCAGGGCAGCCGGCTTCTCGACGCCGGTCCGTTCCTCCAGCTGCAGGAAGTAGGTGTTCACCGAAGAGCTTGTCGCGCGGACCAGGTCGAACGTGCCCTGCTCGGAGTCTCCGGCGTTCTGGATCGTGTACGGCTCGATGCGGCCGTCTTTGACGTCCTTGAAGATTTTGGACGTGTACTTCTGCGGTGAGAACAGCGTGAGCGACAGCGGGATGCCCTGGCGCAGCGCCTCGGCGAGCACGAAGACCTTGAAGGTGGACCCGGCCTGGAAGCCAAAGGTGCCGCCGGTCGCGTAGTTGACCTTGGTCTTGTCCGGCCCCTTCTCCTCGGAGTAGGTGCGGTCGACTGCCATCGCCCGGATGAGCCCGGTGCCCGGCTGGACCACGGTCATCACCGCCGCTGCGCCAAAGGGGTCCCGGCGCGGGACGCGTTCGTCCACCGAGGTCTGTGACGCCGTCTGCACGATCGGGTCCAAACTGGTCTTCACGGTCAGCCCCCCGCCGAGGAGGGAGCGCTGGCGCTCGGCTTTGCTGGAACCCAGGGCGGCACCGACCGGGGTGTCCTCGAGCTCGTAGCGGATGTAGTCGCAGAAGAACGGTGACTTCACGGCCGGGTTCTCGCAGCCGCTGACCACCGGACGGAGCTTGGTCACGATCGGGGACGCCTCGGCTTTAGCCCGCAGGTCGGCGGCCACGAACCCGAGCGACTCCATCCGCTTCAGCACCAGGTCTCGCCGGGCTTTGGACCCGGCGAGGAGCTCGGCGTCCTTGCTGCTCGGATCGAAACGGTTGGGGTTCTGGACCATCCCGGCGAGCATCGCCGATTCGGCCAGGGAGAGCTTGTTGATGGGCTTGGCGAAGTAGTAGTTGGCGGCCGTGCCGACGCCGTAGACCCCGCGGCCGAAGTAGGCGATGTTGAGGTAGCGCTCGAGGATCTCGTCCTTAGACAGCGTGTTCTCGAGCGCGATGGCGTAGCGCGCCTCTTGCAGCTTGCGTTCGATCGAGTCGGCCCGGGCCGCCTGCTGGGCCTTCTTCGTCGTGGCGGCCTCGATCAGGGCGTTCTTGACGTACTGCTGGGTGAGGGTCGAGGCGCCTTGGCGGACGCCGCCGGCTCCGGCATTGGTGAGCGCTGCCCGCACGATGCCCTTGTAGTCAAGGCCGTTGTGCGCGTAGAAGCGGGCGTCCTCGATCGCAATGAAGGCCTGTCGGGTCTGCAACGGCACCTGGTTGAGCCTGACGTTGACCCGGTTCTGCAGGTAAAGCGTGGCGAGCAGGGAGCCATCGGAGGCGAGGATCTTGCTGCGCTGCGCGGGCGGCCCGGTGCCGAGATCAGCCGGTAGGGCGAGGAAATCGTCCGCTCCCGCCTTGACCGCGAGCCCGGCGCCGCCGACGAGCGGCAGCGCGAGGAGCGCGAGTAGCACGCCCAGGGCGGCGCTGACAGCAACGGCGAGCCCGAGGCGCTCGGCAAGAGGAGTCGCGGTCAACCGCGCGGGACCGGGCACCCGCCCAGGGTACGGGGGCGCGGTCAACCTCACCTGCTGGTAACCCTGGCCATGGCCCGAACGGGCTACGTCGACATGAGTCGATCGGGTCTGCCGCGCAGGGCTGCGGGTTCGTACGGTTTGTCCTAGCAGTCGGTGTCTCCGGCTCGTACTGACGTACGGAGGTCTCATGTCGCACTCGTCCCTGCAGCAGGAGTGGAGTGCGGCGGCCGCCTGTCGGACGGTTGACCCGGACGAGCTGTTCGTCACCGGAGCGGCGCAGAACCGCGCCAAGATCGTGTGCCAGGCCTGCCCGGTGCGCACGGAGTGCCTGTCCGACGCGCTGGACAACCACGTGGAGTTCGGGGTCTGGGGCGGCATGACCGAGCGGGAGCGTCGTGCGCTGCTGCGCCGCCGTCCCGAGGTGCGGTCGTGGCGCGAGCTGCTCGGTGCTGCCCGCGCTGAGCACGACCGCCGGGCGGTCTGAGCTCGCTCAGGCAGTGAGGGCTGGCCCGGCCAGGTCGGCGCCGACGGCCCGCAGGCCGGCGAGGTCGTGCACGTCGCCGGGTTGCGCCGCGACCTCCACCACCGGCACCCCGGGGTGCGCGGAGGTGAAGCGCTCCTGCAAGCGGACCTCGCGGGCCGCCAGGAGTACCCGGTCGGCGTGCAGCCGCAGGACCGCGGCGGCCAGGGGTGAGCCGTCGGCGTCCTCGAGCACCTGAGCCGCCGCGATCGACCGCTCGGCGGTGAGCGCCGAGGCCGCCGACCGGTGTACGCGGTTGACGACCAGTCCGGCTAGTGGCATCTGCTCTTGCGCGAGCCGCTCCACGAAGTAGGCCGCCTCGCGCAGCGCATCCCGCTCGGGAGCGGCGACCACGACGAAGGCCGTACCCGGAGCCTTGAGCAGGTCGTACGTGGCTTGTGCGCGCTCGCGGAAACCGCCGAACATCGTCTCGAGTGCAGCGACGAACTGCGACACGTCCTGCAGGACGGTTGCTCCGATGATCTTGGCGAGGACACCGGTGAACACGTTGAACCCCGCGCTGACGACCTTGAGGTAGGCCTTGCCGCTCGCTTTGGCCGGCGCGAGCAGGATGCGGATCATGCGCCCGTCGAGGAATGTCGTGAGTCGCTGCGGCGCGTCGAGGAAGTCCAGCGCCGAGCGGGTCGGCGGGGTGTCGACGACGACGAGGTCGTAGTCGCCGCTGGCCCGCAACTGGCCGAGCTTTTCCATCGCCATGTATTCCTGCGTCCCGGCGAAGGATGAGGACAGCGCTTGGTAAAAGGGGTTCGCCAGGATCGCCTCGGCCTTGGCCGGCTCGGCGTGCGTGACGACGATCTCGTCGAACGTCCGCTTCATGTCGAGCATCATCGCGTCGAGCGAACCGCCCTGGGCAGTGTCGACGCCGACCACCGCGCGCGGCACGTTGTCGAGTTCGGTAAGTCCCATGGACTGGGCCAGCC
>JBKJLP010000275.1:0-2734 GCA_046596735.1 Mycobacteriales bacterium
CCTGGTAGGCGTACGACACCCCGAGGGAGAAACCCCGCTCGTGGCTCACACCCGCAAGCGAGTTGGCGCGGCCGTTCTTGGTCTGTGCGCGATCGCTGCCATCTCATTCGTGCCTGCTACCCCCGCGCAGGCCGACCCCGACATCAAGGATGTCAAGGTCCGCGTCGACCGCCTCTACCACGAGGCCGAGGCCGCTCAGGAGCGTCTCCACGACGCTCGGCTCGAACTGGTCGACCTGAGTCACGACCTCACCGGCCTCGAGGCCGACCAGAACCGCCAGGACGAGCGCCTGGCCTCCGTCCGCGACCAGGTCTCCGACGCTGTGGTGCGGCAGCTCGAAGGCGAAGGCATCTCGACCGTAGGCCAGATCGTCGTCTCGGATGACCCCGCGTCCTTCCTCGACAGCCTGTCCACGATGTCGTCCTTCAACGACCTCCAGGCGTCCCTGCTGACCAACTACGACACCGAGCTCCAGGCGCTCGACATCCGTCACGAGGCCACGGACGCGCGCACCAAGGAAATTGCTGACCTCACCGACCAGCTCGCCGCCGAGAAGAAGACGGTCGACGACAAGCTGGCCGAGGCCAAGAGCGTGCTCGCCGACCTCGAGACCAAGGAGCGTGAGCGAGTCCTGGCTTCCCGCGGTGGCAGCGCGCGCGTGCCGACCTCAGTGTCTGTCCCAGCTTCTGGTCGCGCCGCCGCCGCCGTCGCGTACGCCCTGGCGCAGGTGGGCGACGCCTATGTCTACGGCGCCGCGGGTGAGAGCGCCTTCGACTGCAGCGGTCTGACCATGCGTGCCTGGGCCCAGGCCGGAGTCTCCCTCCCGCACTCCTCGAGCGCCCAGTTCGGCTCTGGGCCGCACATTGCCGCGAGCGACCTGCAGCCCGGTGACCTGGTGTTCTACTACAGCCCGATCAGCCACGTCGGCATGTACATCGGCAACGGGATGATCGTCCACGCGGCCAACCCGGGCACGGGCGTTGCCGTCGCTGGCCTGTACTCGATGCCCTACGTCGGCGCGATCCGTCCTGGCTGACCAGCAGCCCTCGAAGGCCGGTCGTCCACTCCTGTGGTCGGCCGGCCTTTCGCTCTGCCTGGTCGTGGTGCTGGTCGTGGTCCTGACGCGGCCCGGGCGCCACGACGTCGAGCCCAGCACGGTGGACCTGCCGCGCGCGAGCCCGGCCCAGGCCGCCGCGGCCGTGGAGTCGTTCGTCTCCGGGGTTGACGCTCGTGATGCTGACGCACTGGAGTCGCTCGCGCCCGCCGGCGATGCGGCCGCCGCGGAGACGCTGGGTGGCATCGCGCGCAACGCCGGCGCACTCCGCTTGCGTCACGTGAGCGCCCGCTACGTCGACCAGGTCGGCACAGTCGCCGCCGACGGTTCCTGGACGGGGCTCATCGATCTCAGCTGGCAGCTCGGTGGCCTCGATCCCGCGCCGTCACGCGCAGATGTGACGGTCTCCTTCTCACCGGGCGGCGGCGGGCTCGGGATCACGGGCTTCGGTGCAGGGACCACGGCGGGCCGCGGCCGGGTGCCCATCTGGTTGCGCGGCGAGCTCGCTGTGGCTCGCGCGGACGGCGTGCTGGTGATGGTCGACGGCAATCAGTCCACAGCGCGGGCGACGGCTCAGCGGGTGGTCAACGGGATCGCCGTCGTGCATCGAGTGATTGCGGACTGGGCCCCTCGCGTCGTCATCGAGGTCCCTGCCAGTGCCGCTCAGCTCGACCAGGCACTTGGTGCCGATGAGGGGACGTACGCCGCGATCGCCGCGGTGACGACCACCGCCGGCAGCTCAGGCACGGCGGACGCTCCGATCCACGTCTTCGTGAACCCCGACGTCACCGCGGGTCTGCGTCGCGCCGGAGCGCAGGTGGTGATGAGCCACGAGCTCGTCCACGTTGCCACGGATGCGGCTCGCACTCCGATGGAACCGTGGCTGCTTGAAGGCTTTGCGGACTATGTCGCACTGCGCGACACGAAGTTGCCTGACCGAACGACGCTCGGCCGCGCGATCAAGGCGGTGCGCAGCGACGGTGTTCCTGCCGCGCTGCCGACTGCGGCAGACTTCGACACGCGGGCGACGGATCTTCAGGCGCATTATGAGGAGGCGTGGCTGGCCTGCCGGATCATCGCCGAGCGGCTGGGGGAGCGGGGTTTGCTCTTGGCCTACAGCGCTGCCAGCCGGGGTGTGCAGGTAGATCAGGTGTTGAGTGAGTCCCGCCTGAGCTACGGCGAGCTGGCCGAGATCTGGGGTAATCGGCTGCGAGACCTCTTATAGGGCGTGGGTGCAGCAGCGACCGAACTGGTCTCGATGATCGGCCGACGCACGTGTCCCGATCGCGCCAAGCATGTTCAAGGTCAGTTGAAGACGCCCGCGGGGACCGAGAAGAGCGCGACGAGATTGGTGCCGAAGAGAGCGACGGCTCCCACGATCACCACCGCGATCAGGGTCACCATCAGGCCGTACTCGACCGCGGTAGCGCCGCGCTCGTCTTGTTCACAGGTGTTGTGCTGCGACATGGTTCCACTCCTCGGTAGATGCGAGAACCGGCGCCGTGGAAAATCCACGGCGCCGGCTCACCAGATCGATGGGATCCAGGTCAGATCTTCGTGGCCGCAGAGCTGAAGAGGGTCTTCAGGTTGCCACCGAGGAGGGTGACGGCACCGATGATGACGATGGCGATGAGGGCGACCATGAGGCCGTACTCGACGGCGGTCGCGCCGCGCTCGTCA
>JBKJLP010000297.1:0-6352 GCA_046596735.1 Mycobacteriales bacterium
ACCCAAGGCCGCCACCGCGCGCAGGTCCACGTCGAGGCCGGCGAGCGCTTCCGGGCGTACGAGCAGGTAGTGGAAGTCGATCCCGCACCCCGCCCGCCGCGCCGGCCCGGCCAGGTCAGCAGCGGTGAGTCCGACGGCGGCGAGCAGAGCCGCAGCGTCAACCGGATCGCTCCAGGTCGGCTCGCCGCCGGACAGCGTGATCTGCTCCTCGCTGACCTGCAGCGTGAGCAGCCCGGCACCGCAGGACTGCACGACGCGCCCGGGCGCGATCCGACCGGTCCGCAGCATCACGTCCGCCGCACCGACCGACGGGTGACCGGCGAACGGAAGCTCCTGCTGCGGGGTGAAGATCCTCAGCCGGTAGTCAGCGCCGACGTCCGCACCCGTGTCGGCGGCCCGCATCGGGAACGCGGTCTCGGACAGGTTGAACTCGCGGGCGATCGCCTGCAACTGCTCGGTCGACAGGTCGTCGGCGTCCAGGACGACCGCGAGCGGGTTGCCGGCAAACGCGCGCGCAGTGAAGACGTCGACGACCTCGTACGCCAGAGCGGACGGTGCGGCCATGGGCTAGGGCATCGTCATGCCGCCGTCGACCGGCAAGGTGATGCCGGTGACGTAGGCAGCGGCCTCGCTGGCCAGGAAAACAGCGACCGCGGCGAGCTCGGCTGGGTCGCCGAGGCGACCGGCCGGGGTGATCATCTTGACGAGGTCGGCATCGCCTTCGGCCAGCTCACCAGTCATCTCCGAGGGGAAGTAGCCCGGAGCGATCGCGTTGACCCGGATGCCTTTGCGCCCCGTCCACTGCGCCGCCAGGTCGCGGGTCAGCCCGATCAGCCCGGCCTTGGACGCGGCGTAGGCGGCCTGCGGCAGGTGTCCGGGGTGGAGCCCGAGGACCGAACTGATGTTGATGATCGAGCCGCCGTCCTTGGCGGCGCGGCCAAACGCCTGCGCCATCCAGTAGGCGCCCATGAGGTTGACGTCGATGACCCGCCGGAACTCCTCGGGGGTCTCCCGCGTCGCGGCGGCAGCCCAGCCCAGCCCAGCGTTGTTGACGAGGATGTGCACGCCGCCCAGTTGCTCGACTCCGGCCGCGATCAGCGCGGTGCACTGCTCCGGGTCGACCACGTCGGTCTCGACCGCGACGAAGCGTCGACCGGCGGCCTCGACGAGCTTGCCGGTGTCAGCCAGCCGGTCGACCCGACGAGCGCCGAGGACGACATCAGCACCGGCCTCCGCGAAGGCCTGCGCGAACGCCACGCCGAGGCCGGAGGAGGCCCCCGTCACCACGGCCACCTTGCCGTCGAGCCGGAACAGGTCGAGAACGCTCACGCGGATCCTCCAGGAGAGTCGGGAATGCAGCCAGCATGCCTGCCCGGGCTCCCAGCCCGTACGCCACCCCGGCGGTAACCTCCGCGAGGGAGCGCAGGCTGCGGCCCCGGCGGGGCAGGACCGGTCGCGACGGCGAGGGGAGGCGAGCGCGATGAGCATCGGTAACCGCGTCTTCGTAGCAAGGCTCGCTGGACTCCCGGTCTTTGACCCCAACGGCGACCAGGTCGGGCGGGTGCGCGACGTCGTCGTGGTGCTGCGGATGGGTCGCGAGTCGCCGCGCGTCCTCGGGCTGGTCGTGGAGCTCTCCGGCCGGCGCCGGATCTTCGTACCCATGGGGCGGGTCACCACCATCGAGCCGGATGCGGTGATCCTGGCGACCGGCACGGTGAGCCTGCGGCAGTTTGAGAGCCGTCCCGGCGAGACGCTGGTGCTCGCCGAATTGCTCGACCGGCGGGTCACCGTGGGCGAGGACGAGCAGGGCGCCAGCGTGCTGGACATGGCGATCGAGCAGACCCGCACCGACTGGCTGCTCAGCCGCGTTGCCGTCCGGGTGGGCGGCGGCGGCCTCCGGGGTCGCCGGCACAGCCAGGTGCGCCAGCTGGAGTGGGACGAGGTGGACGGCTTCGCGCTGCCCGAGGACAGCCAGGGAGCGGCCAATCTGCTGGCAGTGTTCGAGAAATTGCGGCCGGCTGACCTCGCCGGCGTCATGGCCGACCTGTCCGGCAAGCGACGCGCCGAGATCGCTGCGGCACTCGACGACGAGCGACTGGCTGACGTGCTCGAGGAGATGCCCGAGGACGAGCAGGTCGAGTTGCTCGGCGGGCTCGAGGACGAACGCGCCGCCGACGTCCTCGAGGCGATGTCACCTGACGACGCCGCCGACCTGCTCGGCGAACTGCCCGCCGCCGAGGCCGAGCGCCTCCTCGAACTCATGGAGCCGGACGAGGCCGGTCCGGTCCGACAACTGCTCGCCTACGCCGACAACACCGCCGGCGGACTGATGACCAGCGAGCCGGTCATCCTGCCCCCCAACACCACTGTCGCCGAGGCCCTCGCCCGGATCCGGCACGAGGACCTGTCCCCTGCCCTCGCCGCACAGGTCTACGTCGTACGTCCTCCGTACGAGACCCCGACCGGCCGCTACCTCGGAACCGCTCACTTCCAGCGGCTGCTGCGCGAGCCACCCAGCTCGCTGATCAGCTCGGTCATCGACACCGACATCGACCCGATTGCGGCCGACTGCCCGCTCGCCGAAGTCACGCGTCACCTCGCGTCTTACGACCTCATTGCTGTCCCGGTCGTCGATAGCGAACAGCGGCTCCTCGGTGCCGTGACTGTCGACGACGTGCTCGACCACCTGCTGCCGGCTGACTGGCGCGACACCCGGCAGGTCCGCGTTGGCTGACCCGCGCTCGACCCGGCGCAGTCGGCTCGATACCCCGCTGGACCCCCGGTCGCTGTCCCCGTTCGCCCGCACGCACTACGACCCCGAGGCTTTCGGCCGGGTGTCGGAGCGGATCGCGCGCTTCCTGGGCACCGCGCGCTTCCTCGTCTACATGACGGTGTTCATCATCGTGTGGGTCGTGGTCAATGTGACCCCGATCGCATTCGACCCCTACACGTTTACGTTCCTCACCTTGCTGCTCTCCCTGCAGGCCTCGTATGCCGCTCCGCTGATCCTGCTCGCGCAGAACCGACAGGCCGACCGCGACCGGGTCAGCCAAGAGGAGGACCGCGCCGCCAACGCCCGGCTGCAGGCCGACGTCGAATACCTCACCCGAGAGGTGGCGTCGCTGCGGCATGCCCTGGGCGAGGTGGCGACCCGCGACTTCCTGCGCGAGCAACTGCGCGAGACGGTGGACGAGCTTGCTTCGCGTACCGCCGGAACGCCGGCCTACGACCCGGAAGCCCGCGAGCGCAGGCTCGACCGCGAACGCAAGGCCGAGCGCAAGAAGCGGCGCGACCAGAGATCCGAGGAGACACCCTCGCCTGCCGGTCTGGGCCAACCCTTTGTCGGCGAACGGGACGGGGGCTAGGACATGGCAGCAGATGACAGGTGGCTGGGCAGTCAGCCGGCAGGCGGCGACAAGCGCCGGCGGATCGGCGAGGTCCTGGTCAGCCAGGGCCTGATCACCCCTGAGCAGCTCACCGAGTTACTGGCTCGCCAGGATCGACCGGGAACGAAGCGGCAGCGGCTTGGCGCAGCGGTCATCGACGCCGGCTACGCCACCGACCGACAGGTGGCCGAGGCGCTTGCCGACGCCCTGGCGCTGGAGGTCGTCGACCTGTCCCAGGCTGCCGTCGACACCGAGATCGCGCGGCTGCTGCCCCGCAGCGTCGCCGAGCGCAGCGCGATGCTCATCCTGACTATGGAGGGCACCAAAGTCACCGTCGCCACGAGCGACCCGACCAACGTGGTGGCCCTCGACGACGTACGCCTGCACACCGACGCGCTCGAGATCGTGGTGCGCGTCGCCACCGAGACGCAAGTGCGCCAACAACTCGCACGGGTCTGGAGCCTGTCCGAGGACGGGCCTGGGGTCTCGACCATCTTCGAGGGGCTGTCCGAGGACGACACCATCGAGGAGGCGACGGCCGAGGCCACGGAGGCGGCCCCGGTCGTCAAACTCGTCGACGTCATTCTCGCCGACGCCGTGCGGGCCCGAGCCAGCGATGTGCACGTCGAGCCCCAGGCCGGCGAACTCCGCATCCGCTATCGCATCGACGGCTTGCTGCGCGACGTCATGACCGTGCCGCGCAGCGGCTCACTGGCAACCATCAGCCGCATCAAGATCGTGTCGGGTCTGGACATCGCCGAGCGTCGACGACCGCAGGACGGGCGCGCTCGGCTGTTGATCGACGGCTCAGCGGTCGAAGCCCGGGTCTCGACGCTGCCGACCCTGCACGGCGAAAAGGTCGTCATCCGCGTTCTCCCCCGTGCGGAAAGCGTGCCCAGGCTGGACCAGACGGGCATCACGGGCACGCAGCTGGACATCGTTACCGCCGCGCTCGTGCAGAGCCAGGGACTGATCCTCATCACCGGGCCGACCGGCTCGGGCAAGACCAGCACCCTGTACGCCGCGATCCAGCACGTGAGCACCCCCGACCGCAACGTCGTGACACTCGAGGACCCGGTCGAGATCGAGCTGGCGGGGATCACCCAGGTCCAGGTCAACAACAAGGCGGGGATGACCTTTGCTGCCGGGCTGCGCAGCGTGCTGCGGCAGGACCCCGACATCGTGCTCGTGGGCGAGACCCGCGACCAGGAGACCGCCGAGCTCGCCCTGCAGGCCTCGCTCACCGGCCACCTGGTGCTGACCACGTTGCACACCAACGACGCGGTCGGTGCCGTGACGCGACTGGTGGACATGGGAGTCGAGCCGTTCCTGGTGGCCTCGTCGCTGTCGCTGGTGATCGCCCAACGCCTGCTGCGTAAGCCCTGCGACCAGTGCAAGGCGACCTATGCGCCGTCACCGCGGACGCTAGCCCTGCTGGGCATCGCCGACGCCGACATCGCCGGCGCGACTCCCCTACGGGGCAAGGGCTGCGGCGAGTGCGGTGGCACCGGCTACCGCGGCCGCACCGGCATCTTCGAGGTGCTGCCCGTCACCGCTCAACTCCGGCATGTCCTGCTCACCACCCCGACCGAGTCGGCCATCAGCGCGGCCGCCCGCGCGCACGGCATGACCACCATGCGCTCGTCCGCCCTGCAGGCCGCCCACCGGGGCGAGACAACGTACGAGGAGGTGCTGCGGGCCACCCACGTCGACGATGTCGCCGGTCCCCGCTGCCCCACGTGCGCCCGGGCCTTGGCCGACGACATGCTCTGCTGCCCCTGGGACGGGACCGTCATCGGTGCCAACCGGTGCACCCACTGCGAGCGCCAACTCGACGGTCAGTGGACGACGTGCCCTTGGTGCCGGACCGAGGCGCCGACCCCGCCGACGCACCTTCCACCTGCGGCCCAGCGCCTGCCCCGTCTGCTGGTGATTGAGGACGACCTGGTGACCTGCCAACTGGTCGAGCTCGCCCTGGAGGGCTTGGCCGAGGTCACGTCCGTGCACACGGCCGAGGACGGACTCGCCGCTGTCGGCAACGAGGACTTTGACGGCGTCCTGATCGACAACCAGTTGCCCGACCTCACCGGTATCGAGGTCATCCGACTGCTGCGCAGCGACCCCGGAACGCTGACGATGCCGTTGGTGATGTTCACCAGCTCGGCGTCGGCTGATCTGGAGCGCGACGCGCTCCGAGCCGGAGCCGACGACTACCTCACCAAGCCGGTCGAGCCCGAGCTTCTCGAGGAGCGCGTCCTCAGTCTGATCCGCAGCGCCGCCTGGCGCGACTGACCCTCGCTCCGGCGGCCGCGACGGCGCTCGGTACGGTCATTGCTGTGAGACCAGCCAAGGACTTCTTCCGCCCGCTCGCCGTCGGTGCTCCCGAGCCGCTCCGCGAGATCCCCTTCCGCCCCTCGCGGATGATCCACTTCTTCGACCCATCCAATCCCAAGATGGTCGCGAAGGTCCCGGACATCGCGAGCAAGGTCGACGTGCTGCTCGGCAACCTCGAGGACGCGGTCCAGGCCGACAACAAGGAAGCCGCGCGCGCCGGGCTCGTCGAGGTCGCGCGTACGGCCGACCTCGGCCAAGCCCAACTATGGACGCGGGTCAACGACCTTGGCAGCCCGTGGCTGCTCGATGACCTCACGACGTTGGTCACCGAAGCCGGCGAAAAGATCGACGTGATCATGGTGCCCAAGGTCGAGGGGCCCGAGGACATCCACTACGTCGACCGGCTCGTCGCCCAGCTCGAAGCGAAGGCCGGCATCAGCCGCCCGATCCAGTTGCACGCGATCCTCGAGACCGCCCGTGGCGTCGCCAACGTCGAGGAGATCTGTGGCGCGTCGCCGCGCATGCAGGGCATCTCGCTCGGCCCGGCCGATCTTGCCGCCAACCGCCGCATGAAGACCACGCGGGTCGGCGGGGGCCACCCCGGCTACCTGGTCCGCGAGGATCCGAGTGGC
>JBKJLP010000394.1:0-2712 GCA_046596735.1 Mycobacteriales bacterium
CCCGGTCTGGAGAGGGCTCGAGCACCTCGACCGCGTCGGCCCGCAGGAACGACGTCGTTGACGATGTGACGACCGCGCGGACCCGCTCGCCTGGCAGAGCGTGCCGGACGAACACGACCTGACCCTCGTCGGTCCGCGCGACACACGACCCGCCTGCAGCCACCGCGCCGACCGTCAGGTCGAGCAGTTCGCTCATGCCGGATCGACAGCCTTGCGGGCATCGCCGGGCGCGCCGAGCTCGTCGTCGTCTTTGTGCCGGTCCGAGGACTGCAACTGATACGGGACAGAGGTCACCATGACACCAGGCAGGAACAGCAGGCGGCCCTTGAGTCGCAGCGCGCTCTGGTTGTGCAGCAGCTGCTCCCACCACCGGCCGACGACGTATTCCGGGATGAAGACGGTGACGACGTCGCGGGGCGACTCGAGCCGGATCCGGCGTACGTAATCCAGGATCGGCTTGGTGATCTCGCGATAGGGCGAGGGGATCGTGGTGAGCGGCACCGGCAAGCCGCGCCGATCCCACTCGTCCTGCAAGGAGCGGGCCTCCTCAGCGTCCACGGCCACGGTCAGTGCGGTCAGGTCGTGTGGCCGGGTAGCCCGCGCGTAGGCCAGAGCTCGGAGGGTGGGTGAGTGGATCTTGGACACGAGCACGATCGCGTGGTTGCGGCTGGGCTGGGCCACGAGCTCGTCATCGGCCGGTGCCAACTCGGCTCGCACCCGGTCGTAGTGGCTCTTGATCCCGCGCATGACGACGTAGAGAACGGCCATGGCGATGATCGCGATGTAGGCGCCGCGCAGGAATTTGGTGAGCAGCACGATGATGAGCACGCTGCCGGTCATGACCAGACCGACGGAGTTGATGACCCGAGCCCGCTTCATCCGCGACCGCGCCGCGCCGTCTGCCTCCGTCAGCAGCAGTCGCGTCCAGTGCCGGACCATGCCGATCTGGGACAGCGTGAAAGAGACGAACACCCCGACGATGTAGAGCTGGATCAGCTTGGTGACCTGCGCGTCGAAGGCGAAGATGAGCACGATCGCGAACGAGGCCAACAGCACGATGCCGTTGCTGTAAGCGAGCCGGTCACCGCGGGTGTGCAGTTGACGTGGCAGGAAGCCGTCCTTGGCCAGGATCGAGCCCAGCACCGGGAAGCCGTTGAAAGCCGTATTGGCAGCCAGCACGAGAATGATCCCGGTGGCGCCGGCGACGAGGTAGAAGCCGGGTGTGAAGTTCGCGAAGATGGCCTTCGCCAGTTGCCCGATCACCGGGTCCTGGACGAAGTCGTCGCCCACCGGGACGCCGTTGCGGGACAGCTGCGTCGCCGGATCCTCGGCGTAGCGCAGCCCGGTGATGTTGGCGAGAGCGATGACCCCGAGGATCATCGTGATGGCGATCCCGCCGAGCAACGCCAGCGTCGTCGCCGCGTTGCGGGACTTGGGCTTGGTAAAGGCCGGCACGCCGTTGCTTATCGCCTCGACTCCGGTCAACGCCGCGCAGCCACTGGAGAAGGCGCGCAGCAGCAGGAAGAAGCCGGCCAGACCGGCGATACCGGACTCGTAGGCGGGCTCGGGGTCAAGGTGAAGGCTGGCGCTCTCCACCGCGGCAAGGTCGCCAAAGGCGTAGCTGAGCAGGCCGTAGGCGCACATACCGAGGATCGCGGCCATGAAGACGTAGGTGGGGATGGCGAACGCCGATCCGGACTCGCGCACCCCACGCAAGTTCATCGTCATCAAGAACACGACGGCGACCACGGCCACGGTCGCCTCGTGCCCGTTCAGCGACGGGATCGCTGACGCGGCGTACTGCGCCGCCGAGGAGATGGACACGGCGACAGTCAGCACGTAGTCCACGAGGAGGGCGCTGGCCACGGTGAGCCCCGCCCGAGGTCCGAGGTTGACCGTGGCCACCTCGTAGTCGCCGCCGCCGCTCGGGTAGGCGTGGACGTTCTGCCGATACGAGGTGACGACCACGGCCATCACCAGCGCGACAGCGATCCCGATCTTCCAACTGAAAGTGACCGCCGAGACCCCGGCGATGGACAGCGTCAGGAAGATCTCGTCCGGGGCGTAGGCCACCGACGACAGAGCGTCGCTGGCAAAGACCGGCAGAGCAATCTTCTTGGGGAGCAGCGTCTCCCCGAGCCGGTCACTGCGGACGGCTCGCCCGATGAGCAGGCGCTTGGTCAGGTCACCCGCGGTGGACACACGTGTCATCGTAGGGCGGTCTCGCGCCGCCCCCGACGTCGCCGCGCGTGTAGCGTCCCAGCGGTCTGCAGGCGTCGTCGAGAGGTCCGTCCGTGCACGTCGTGATCATGGGGTGTGGCCGGGTCGGCTCTGCCCTCGCGCGCAGCCTCGAGCGACTCGGGCAAACGGTGGCCGTGATCGACCGCGACCCCGGCTCCTTCCGCCGGCTCTCGGCGGACTTCGCGGGGCAACGGATCACCGGAGTCGGCTTCGACCGGGATACCCTCGTGGAGGCCGGCATCGAGCGCGCTGAAGCCTTCGCCGCCGTGAGCAGCGGCGACAACTCCAACATCCTGGCTGCTCGGGTAGCCCGGGAGACGTTCGGCGTCGACAACGTCGTTGCCCGCATCTACGACCCCAACCGTGCTGCCGTCTATCAGAAACTCGGCATCCCCACCGTCGCCACGGTGCGCTGGACGGCCGACCAGGTGCTGCGCCGCCTGCTGCCCGAGGGACTGCTGAGCGAGTGGC
>JBKJLP010000472.1:0-6162 GCA_046596735.1 Mycobacteriales bacterium
CGCCACCGTCACCTGGCGCAAGGGCGCCGAGCCCGACCTGGTCGGCTGGACGCTGTACGACAACGGCGCCGTGACCCAGGACGGCCTCGGCCTCGGCGCGTGCAGCGGCGGTGGGTGCAGCACCACGGTCACCTACGACCGCGACGGCACCGGCGCGCACGCCTACTCCCTCGTGGCCAAGCGGCGGACCGCCCCCGGTTCCAGCGAGACCCTCAGTTCCCCCCGCTCGGACGAGGCCAGCGCAACGCTCGGCTCGCCGCCGCCGCCGCCTCCTCCGCCGCCCCCCTCACCCAGCCCGAGCAGCAGCCCGACCGCCGGCTCAGGATCCGGCGGGGGGGCTTCGCCCGCACCGGGCGCCACCGCAGCCAGCGGATCGGGCGGCAGCGGCAGCACCACCGGCTCCGGGAGTTCCGGCGCAGGTGGGTCGCCTAGCGGTAGCGGCACGAGTGCGGATGGGAGCGGCTCCACCACCGGCGGTTCAGCCAGCAGCTCGGGCATCGGCACGAGCTCGACGCCCAGCACGGCGATCGCCCAGCGCCGGGCGTTTGGCCTCAGCTTCAGCGCCTTCGGGCCCAAGCTCGGCATTCCGAAGCTGCCGCCGCTGCCGGCCACCCAGCCCTCCGTCGCGGAGGCGCTGCCGGACGGTACGTACGAAGGCACGCTGGGTTACACCGACGTCGTCAAGCGCGAGAAGGTCTCCGGCCCGCAGGCCGCCGCCGACCGCGTCAGTGCAGTCGTGGGGAGTGCGCTGGACGGCGACCGCTTCGCCCGCTCGCTCGCTGGCGCGCTGATCCTGCTGCTCCTCGCCGCGCACCTGCGGCGTTGGATGGCGGACGGCCCTCAGCAGTAGGCCCTACCGGTTCAGCGCGGGAAGTCGCTAGCCGGCTGCTCGGTGGTGGTCTGCGGTCGTTCGGCCTCGGCGGGCACGACGGGCTCGGCCGGGACGACGGGCGGAAACTCTGGCCTGTCGCCGTCGTGCCGCACACCGCCGCGCTGCAGTTGGTCACGCAGCAGCGTGTTCTGCTCCTCGAGCAGCTCACGCTCGGAGCGCTCGGCCTCGACCTGGTCCTTGAAGCCGCGCCGCTTGGCCCGACGGCGCTTGGCTCCAGCTGCCGCGGCACCCAGGCCGAGGGCGAAGACCACTCCGACGCCGGTGCCAAGGAGGAAGAACTCGCCGAGCGACACGTTGGACAGCGATACGCCGAACGCGGACGCGACGACCGGGTCGGTATTGGACAGCGCAATGCCGACGGCCAACAGGCCGGACAGGACGACGAGGATCAGACCGAAGGCGACCATGTGACTCGCTCCTGGAGGTAGGGGGCTGTTGACCGTGCCCTACCCCGCGGGCAGCGTCGCAAGACCCGCGGCGAGCACCGCGTCCAAGAAGCGCACTGCGCCGGCTTTATCCAGGGGCTCGTTGCCGTTGCCGCACTTGGGGGACTGGACGCAGGACGGGCACCCGGTCGCGCACTCGCACGCCGCGATCGCGTCACGGGTCGCCTGCAGCCACGCCGCTCCGCGGACGTATCCGCGTTCGCTGAACCCGGCGCCGCCGGGGTGGCCGTCGTAGACGAACACCGTGCACGCACCGGTGTCCTCGTGCAGGGCGGTCGACACCCCGCCGATGTCCCACCGGTCGCAAGTAGCAAACAGCGGCAGCAGCCCGATCGCTGCGTGCTCAGCGGCGTGCGCGGCACCCGGGACGTCGGCCCACTCCAGCCCGGCAGCGGTCAGAACCTGCTCCGACACCGTGTACCAGACCGAGCGGGTACGCAGTTCGCGCGCCGGCAGGTCCAGCGGCTCCTCGCCGAGCACCTCGCCGCTGCCTAACCGCTTACGCAGGAACGACACGACCTGATGTGTGACGTCCACCGTGCCGAACGCCAGCGTCACCCCGTCGTACGCCGTGGAGCGCAGCGTCTCGACGACCTGCAGGTCGGTGATGTCGCGGGCGGAGGTCGAGTAGTCCGGGTCGTCCGGCCGGACCAGGGCAACCGATTCCGCCAGGTCCAGGCGTTCGACGACGTAGGTCTCGCCCTGGTGCACATAGACCGCGCCGGTGTGCGCCTGGCTGTGCGATGAGGACGCATCAACGGTGCCGAGCAGGCGGCCGGTCCCGGTCTCCACCAGCCGCACCGGGCTGCCGCCAGCACCGCGGATGTCGACCTCCGGCCGGTCGCGCGAGGTCCAGAACCATCCCTTTGGCCGGGCCCGCAGTACGCCGCGGCGCACCAGGTCGGCGAGCAGCAACCGCACCTGCTCGGGGTCGCCGAACAGCGGCAGGTCGTCCTCCGTCAACGGTAGTTCGGCCGCGGCGGCGCCCAGGTGCGGACCGAGGACGTACGGGTTGCTCGGGTCGAGCACGGTCGCCTCGACGGTCCGGCCGAACAGCGCTTGGGGGTGGTGGACCAGGTAGGTGTCGAGCGGGTCGTCCCGCGCGACGAACACCGCCAGGGCGCTCTGCCCGGCGCGGCCGGCCCGGCCGGCTTGCTGCCAGACCGAGGCGATGGTCCCGGGCCAGCCGGTGAGGACGACCGCGTCGAGCCCCGCGACGTCGACGCCCAACTCCAGCGCGTTGGTCGCGGCGACGCCCAGCAGGTCGCCGCTCTGCAACCGGCGTTCGAGCTCGCGCCGCTCCTCCGGTAGGTAGCCGCCACGATAAGCGGCCACCCTCGACGCGAGCTCGGGAGCCGCCTCGACGATGGCGCGACGGGCGTTGAGCGCCACCGACTCCGCACCCCGACGCGACCGGACGAACGCGATGGTCCGGGCGCCTTCGACCACGAGGTCGGCCAGCAGGTCGCCCGTCTCCGCCGTGGCGGATCGACGTACGGGCGCGCCATTCTCGCCACCGTAGTCGGGCATCAGCGGGGGCTCCCACAGCGCAAATTCCGTTGCTCCACGGGGAGATGCGTCGTCGGTGACGGCGAGCACGGGTAGTCCGGTGAGCCGTCCGGCTGATTCCTCCGGCGAGGACACGGTCGCCGAGGCGAGGATGAAGACCGGCGCCGAGCCGTAGCGCGCGCAGACCCGCCGTAGCCGGCGCAGCACGTGTGCCACGTGCGAGCCGAAGACGCCGCGATACGTGTGGCACTCATCGATCACGACATAGCGCAGGCCGCGCAGGAAGCTTGCCCAGTCGGCGTGCCGCGGCAGAATCCCGCGGTGCAGCATGTCGGGGTTGGTGAGCACCAGCCGACCGTGCCGGCGCACCCAGTCACGCTCTTCCCGAGCCGTGTCTCCGTCGTACGTCGCGGCGCGGACCGCGACGAGGTTGAGCGCCCGGATCGCCCGCAACTGGTCCGTCGCCAGCGCCTTGGTCGGGGAGAGGTAGAGCGCGGTCGGGCGCGGGTCGTCGAGCTGCGAGGCCAGCACCGGCAGCAGGTAGCCCAGCGACTTGCCGCTCGCCGTGCCGGTGGCGAGCACCACCGATGACCCCCCGTGCGCCAGGTTGGCCGCCTGCGCCTGGTGGTCCCACGGCGCCGGAACTCCCAGGTGGGCCAGCCGCTCGACCAGCAGTGGGGGCACCCAGTCCGGCCACGGGGCAGTCCGCCCGACCCGCGGCGACACGTGCTCGATGTGGGTCACCCGGTCGGCCCGAGTTGGGTCGCGGACCAGCCGGCTCAGCAGCGTCTCGGGGGAGGGCGAGGGTCGGGTGGTCACGTCCTCGCCATCCTCCCAGAGTGCCAATACTGACTCTGCGGTTAGATCATCGGTGTGCCGGGTACGGCGCGCACGAGTCCAGGACCGGGCTCGTACGTCGTATGTCATGACCCTTGGGGGGCTTGCGCCCCTCCGCGCGAACGAGGAGTTCTCCGTGGACCTGTCCCTGTCGACCCGTACCGAGGGTGACCGCACTGTCGTGGTCGTAGGCGGCGAGATCGACGTCTACACCGCGCCCAAGCTGCGCGAGCAGTTGATCGACCTCGTCAGCAGCGGCCAGTACCACCTCGTCGTCGACATGGAGGGCGTCGAGTTCCTTGACTCCACCGGGCTCGGCGTCCTGGTCGGCGGGCTCAAGCGCGTTCGCGCCCACGAGGGATCGCTGCGCCTGGTCTGCACCCAGGAGCGCATCCTGAAGATCTTCCGCATCACCGGGCTCACCAAGGTCTTCCCGATCCACGGGACGGTCGAGGAAGCCGTCGCGGCGACGGACTGAGCGCCGACAGACCCATGGCCCGCGTCGAGCTCGACCTTTCCCCGCTCGCCTCCCACGTCCGGACGGCGCGACTCATCCTCGTCGCGGCTGCCCGTCGGGCCGGGCTTGCGGATGAGCTCGTCGATGAGTTGCGACTCGCGGTGGGAGAGGCGGCCTCGCGCGCGGTAGGCCTGCACCAGCAGCACGCGCCCGGCACCTCGGTGCTGTTGTCCATCACTGACGAGCCGCGGTTGCTGACCGTAACGGTCACCGACCGCGGGCCGGCGGCTTCTCGGCAGCCCGGTGATGTGGCTGACGTGCTGTGGGATCTCAGTGAGGGCGACACCGACCTGGTCGTTGACCCGGATGTCGCGTTGTCCGTGCTCGCTGGCCTGGTCGACGACTGCAGTGTCGACGCCACTCCCGACGGCACCACGGTCACGTTGCGCTGGCCGCTGCCGGCGAGCAACGGTCCCCTGGGTGTCCCGTCGACCCAGGCCGCCGAGCGCGACTGACCGGTCCGTCGCGCGGCGCATTCGTCCCCGTACGTCCCTGCCGGTACCCTCACGCGCAGCGGACCTCCGGGTCCGCTTCCCTCCGGCCGCCCCACGCGCGGCCGGCTTTGCTGTGCGACCGCAGCGGGCCGTCACTGGAGTACGCCCGCACCTGATCTGGAGGACGGATGTCCGCGCTCACCCTCGCCGTAGAAGGCGGAGGCCTTGCTTCGATTGCCGATGGCGATCAGAAGTTCGTCTACCTCATTCTGCTGACGTCGCTCGTGGCGCTCGGCTTCGCCGCCGTGTTCGCCCGGGAGGTCCTTGCCGCTGAGCAGGGCACCCCGAAGATGCGCGAGATTGCGACTGCCGTGCAGGAGGGCGCTGCGGCGTACCTCAGCCGGCAGTTCCGTACCCTCGCGGTCTTCGCCGCCATCGTGTTCGCGCTGCTGTTCCTGCTGCCGGCGGACACCACCGCGGTGAAGGTCGGCCGCCCGCTGTTCTTCCTCGTAGGTGCCGGGTTCTCCGCGCTGGTCGGCTTCATCGGCATGACGCTGGCGACCCGCACCAACCTGCGCGTCGCCAACGCCGCCAACGAGTCCGGAACCAAGAAGGCGCTCCGCCTCGCGTTCCGCGCCGGTGGCGTCGTCGGCATGTTCACGGTCGGACTGGGCCTGCTGGGCGCGTCGATCGTGCTGCTGGCGTACGACGACCAGGCTCCGCGTGTGCTCGAGGGCTTCGCCTTCGGTGGCGCCCTGCTCGCGATGTTCATGCGTGTCGGCGGCGGCATCTTCACCAAGGCCGCTGATGTCGGCGCTGACCTCGTCGGCAAGGTGGAGCAGGGGATCCCCGAGGACGACCCGCGCAACGCCGCGACGATCGCCGACAACGTCGGTGACAACGTCGGTGACTGCGCCGGCATGGCGGCCGACCTGTTCGAGTCGTACGCCGTGACCCTCGTCGCCGCGCTGATCCTGGGCCAGGTGGCCTTCGGCTCGCAGGGCCTCGTCTTCCCGCTGATCGTTCCGGCCATCGGCGTGCTCACCGCGCTTGTCGGCATCTACGGCACCTCGCCGCGTGACTCCGACCGCAACGGCATGGCCGCTATCAACCGCGGCTTCTTCTTGTCGGCGGTCGTCTCAGCCGTCCTGGTCGCAATTGCCGCCTACAGCTACCTGCCCGCGACCTTCGCCGAGCTCGATGGCGGCGCGGTCTCGGACCGCGACCCGCGACTGCTCGCCGTGGGCGCCGTCATCATCGGCATCGTGCTGGCCTCGCTGATCCAGGTCCTCACCGGCTACTTCACCGAGACCAACCGCAAGCCCGTACGCGAGATCGGCAAGAGCTCGCTCACCGGCCCGGCCACGGTCATCCTGGCCGGGATCTCGGTCGGCCTCGAGTCGGCCGTCTACTCCGCGCTGCTCATCGGTGGCGCCGTCTACGCGGCCTTCCTGCTCGGCAGCGGCATCACGGTGCTGTCGCTGTTCGCGGTGGCCCTGGCCGGCACCGGCCTGCTCACCACGGTGG
>JBKJLP010000480.1:0-3004 GCA_046596735.1 Mycobacteriales bacterium
TGGGCATGGATGCCGACCCGGAGACCGTCGGTGACCACGGCGCCGACGATGTCCTGCAGCTGGTCGGGCAGCATCCCGCCGTTGGTGTCGCAGAGCACCAGCACCGACGCGCCGGCCTCGGCCGCCACCCGCAGGACCTCCAGGGCGTACGCGCTGTCAGCCTTCCAGCCGTCGAAGAAGTGCTCAGCGTCGAGGAACACCCGCTGGCCCTCGGCGACCAGGTGGGCGACGGAGTCGCGGACCATCGCGAGGTTCTCCTCCCGGGTCGTCCGCAGCGCCCGCTCGACGTGGCGGACGTCGCTCTTGGCGACCATCGTGGCCACCGGGGCGCCCGACTCGCGCAGGTGCGCCAGGTCGTTGGCGGTCACGCCGCCGGGTTTGCGGGTCGAGCCGAAGGCTGCGAGCTGGGCAGTGTGCAGCTTCAGCTCGGTGCGCGCCCGCACGAAGAACTCGGCGTCCTTCGGGTTCGCGCCGGGCCAGCCGCCCTCGATGAACCCGACACCCAGGTCGTCCAGGTGGCGCGCGATGGTCAGCTTGTCGTTGACCGACAGCGACAGCCCCTCGCGCTGACTCCCGTCGCGCAAGGTCGTGTCGTAGACGTGGAAGGCATCGGGCAGGTCGGTCACAGCAGGTGCTCCAGAAACAACGAACCCCTCCGGCCCGAGGGCACGAAGGGGAAGCGCGTCAGCTGACGGTGGTCAGCGGACGCGCCTGGCGATCATGGCGAAGGACAACATCGCCGGCAGGTTACAACACCCGCCTTCAGGTTGAAGCGAGCTGCCCCCGGTCGCTGAAGACGCGGACGATGTCGCGGACGGACAGCACGCCGACCACGTCGCCGCCCTCGCAGACCACGAGGTGGCGGAAGTTGCCGTGCACCATCAGCGACGCGGCCCGGCCCAGGTCCCACTCGGGCATCGCCGTGACCGCGTCCGGCGTGAGGTGGTCAGCGCAGACCTCGACGTCCGGGTCCTGGCCTGCAGCGACCGCCTCGAGGACATCGCGTTCGGTCAGGATGCCGGGGCCGTTGGCGTCCGGGTCGAGCACCACGGCGGCACCGACATGCCGTTCCGCCATGAGGCGGGCAGCCTGGCGCAGGGTGTGCGTGGGGCCGATCGTCAAGATCGTCGGGCTCATTGCGTCACGGACGTCCATGGGCGAACGGTACGTCTGCGCTGCGCTCCTGGCTAGGACCTACACGACGCGACGCATCCACCCGTACGTGTCGGCGGCGCGGCCGTACTGCACGTCCATGAGCGCCTTGCGGAGCTTCATCGTGACCGTGCCCGGTTCGCCCGTCCCGGCGACAGCCTCGCCGCCGGGCCAGCGGAGCGCACCGATGGGCGTGATGACCGCAGCCGTCCCGCAGGCGAACACCTCGACGACCTTGCCGTCGAGAGCGCCCTTGCGCCACTCGTCGACATCGACCCTGCGCTCCTCGACGGTGTGGCCGAGGTCCTTGGCGAGCGTGATGATCGAGTCGCGGGTGATGCCGTCGAGGATCGTGCCGCTGATCTCGGGCGTGACGAGGGTGCCGTCATCGAGGACGAGGAAGATGTTCATCCCGCCGAGCTCCTCGAGCCACTTGCGCTCGCCGGCGTCGAGGAAGACGACCTGGTCGCAGCCGTTCGCGATCGCCTCCTGCTGGGCGATCAGGGACGCGGCGTAGTTGCCCCCGCACTTGGCTGCGCCCGTACCGCCGGGAGCGGAGCGGGTGTACTCCTGGCTGAGCCAGAGGGTGACCGGGCGCAGCGGGCCGGAGAAGTAGTTGCCCGACGGGGACGCGATCAGCTGGTAGAGCGCGCTGGCCGACGGCCGGACACCGAGGCCGACCTCGGTGGCCCAGATGAACGGCCGCAGGTAGAGCGACGCGCCCTCACCGTTGGGGACCCAGGCCTGGTCCTGCGTGACGAGCAGCTCGAGGGACTGCACGAACGCGTCCTCGGGGAACTCCGGCAGCGCGAGGCGGTGGGCGCTCCTGGCCATCCGGGCGGCGTTGCGCTCGGGCCGGAACAGGCTGACGCCGCCGTCGGGCTGGCGGTAGGCCTTCATGCCCTCGAAGACGGTCTGGCCGTAGTGGAGGACGACCGAGGCCGGGTCGACCAGCACCGGCGCATAGGCGCTCAGCACCCCGTCGTGCCAGCCCTCGTCGACGGTCCAGGTCGCGGTGACCATGTGGTCGGTGAAGACCTTGCCGAACGCCGGGTTGGCCAAGATCTCGGCGCGCTTGTCGTCGGCGACCGGGCTGGCGGTGGGGTGGCTTGCGAACTGCAGACTCATCGGGTCCTCCTTCGCCCCAGGTTACTGGGAGGGCACCGGGATGGAGAAGGCCTCGACGGCAGGGGCTACCCAGCGACCAGGGTGGCGAGCGCGTCGCCGACCTCGGACGTGCTGCGCGTCGCCGTACCGCGGGTGGACAGGTCCTTCGCGACGGCCGCCTCGACCCGCGCGGCCGCGTCGGTGTGCCCGAGGTGCTCCAGCAGCATCCCGACGCTCAGCACGGTGGCCGTCGGGTCGGCCTTTCCCTGGCCGGCGATGTCGGGCGCCGACCCGTGGACCGGTTCGAACATGCTCGGGTTCGCGCGCGACACGTCGAGGTTGCCGCTGGCCGCGAGTCCGATGCCGCCGCCGATGGCAGCACCGATGTCGGTGATGATGTCGCCGAACAGGTTGTCGGTGACGACCACGTCGAAGCGGCCCGGGTCGGTGACGAAGAACATCGAGGCCGCATCGACGTGCTGGTAGGCGGTCTCGACGTCCGGGAACTCGGTGCCGACCTCTTCGACGGTGCGGCGCCACAGGTGCCCCGCGTGGGTGAGGACGTTGTGCTTGTGGACCAGCGTGAGGTGCTTGCGGGGTCGGGCGGCAGCTCGGGCGAAGGCATCGCGGACGACTCGCTCGACGCCGAACCGCGTGTTGACGCTCACCTCGGTGGCGATCTCGTGGGGTGTGCCGGTCCGCAGTGAGCCACCGTTGCCGACGTAGGGCCCCTCGGTGCCCTCCC
>JBKJLP010000312.1:0-5994 GCA_046596735.1 Mycobacteriales bacterium
ACGGTCTACCCCACCCTGACCGATACCGAGCCCGACCTCGGGCCACGTGCTGAAGCGGTCAAGGCGCTGCTCGCCCTGCTCCCCCGGCTCTCCACCCGCTGCCATGACGCACAAGCCCACGACCTGTTCGACGTCCTCGCCGATCACGCCTTCATCGGCGAGAGCGACCGGGTCGCCGCGAGCCAAACCGCGTTCGACGCTGCGGTGCTGACCAGTCGACGGCGCATCTGGGCACTCGTGCGCCGCACGGGTACCGAGTCGCTCGGACGTCCCTGCCCGTCCTGCCGAACGGTGGCCGAGGTGGACCTCGACACCCGGCGGGTCCTGACGCTGTGTCTGGACGCCGCCTGCGCCCTGCTCGTCGCTGATGCGTTGCCCGACGCCACCACCAGACTGCTCAGCGACGCCGCGCTGTCCGTGATCCCCCTGCAGCGTGGTGCGTACGGTCGGGCTGAGGGATGCGGGTAATGGTACCGTTTCCCGTACTAAGGAGGAACGGATGGCCATCACCGCGAGCGAAGCCCGCAAGGGTCTTTTTCCGCTGATCAAACAGGTGAACGACGACCACACGCCGGTCGAGATCACCTCCAAGCGCGGCGATGCCGTCCTCATGTCCAAGGCCGATTACGACGCCTTGACCGAGACTGCCTACCTCCTGCGCGTCCCGGCAAATGCCCGCCGTCTGTTGGACAGCCTGGCGCAGGCGCAATCGGGGCAGCGTGAGGTGCACGAGCGGCAGGCATGAGGCTGGTCTTCACGCCGCTGGCGTGGGAGGACTATCTCCACTGGCAGCACACTGACCGGGCTGTCCTCAAACGCCTCAACCGTCTCATCGAGGACGTGCTGCGCGACCCGGCCTCCGGCATCGGCAAGCCGGAAGCTCTGCGCCATGCGCTCGCTGGCGCCTGGTCGCGTCGCATCGACGAGGAGCACCGGCTCGTCTATCTCATCGACGGCAAAGACGTCGTGATCCTGCAAGCGAGGTATCACTACCGGTGAGCACCACCTCGCGGAAGCGCGGTTGCCCACAGGGTTAGTCGGCTCGGTGGGTCCAGGCGAGTAAGTCGTCGGCGCTTTTGGTGTTGACGATCCGGTCAGGCTCGATGCCGCAGAGCACCGCGCGTTCGCAACCGAGCGGCTGCCAGGAGAGCTGACCCGGCGCGTGCGCGTCGGTGTCGATCGCGACGTCGCAACCAGCTTCGTACGCCAAGCGCAGCAGGCGTTTGGGCGGGTCAAGTCGTTCGGGCCGGCTGTTGATCTCGACGGCGACGCCGAACTGTTGACAGGCTGCAAAGACCACCTCGGCATCGAACTCGGACTGCGGCCGTCCCTTGCCCGAGACCAGCCGTCCGGTGCAGTGGCCAAGGATGTCGGTGTGGGGGTTGCTGATCGCCGCCACCATCCGCGGCGTCATCTCCTCCGACGTCATCCGCAGCTTGCTGTGGACGCTGGCCACGACGAGGTCGACCCGGGCGAGCAGGTCAGGTTCCTGGTCGAGCGATCCATCGAGGTTGATGTCGCACTCGATGCCGGTCAGGATCCGGAAAGGCGAGAGTCGCTCATTGAGCTCGGCGACAACGTCGAGCTGCTCGCGAAGCCGCTCCGGTGAAAGCCCGCGGGCGACTTTGAGCCGCGGCGAGTGATCGGTCAGCACCATGTAGTCGTGACCGAGTGACTGCGCTGCCAGTGCCATCTCCTCGATAGGTGAGCCACCGTCGGACCAGTCGCTGTGCACGTGGCAATCCCCGCGTAGCCGCTGGCGCAGGGCATCGGCGGCCTCGGGAACGGGGGTCAGCCCGAGAGTCTCGACCCGACGCAAGTAGACCGGCTCCTCGCCCGCGACGGACTCGGCGATCGCTTGTGCGGTCACCTTCCCGATACCGGTCAGATCCGCCAGCGTGCCCTGCTCCGTCCGCTGTCGGACCTCGTCGGTCGACAGTCCGTCCACGACGGCTGCGGCCCTACGGAAGGCCTGGACGCGATAGGACGGCGCGAGTGCCCGCTCCAGGCAGAAGGCGATGCGGCGCAGATCAGCGGCCGGATCCCTCACGGCGCGGGCTCGACCCCGGCCGTCGTCGGATCCGCCGGTCTGCCCTTCTCCTGTTGCCACAGGGCAAAGACTGCCGTAGCCGCCGCCGTCCAGCCCCATCCGAGCAGCAGCCCGGCCGTCACATCGCTGGGGAAGTGGACTCCCAACAGCACCCTCGTCGTCGCGACGACGAGGGGTACGAGCACCGCTGCAGCCAGCGCCAACCTCCTCCAGCGCCTACCCAGCAAGGGGATCAGGACGATCGCCAGGGCGGCGTAGAACGCCGCCGAGCCGGTGGCGTGCCCGGACGGGAACGAGGTTCCCCTGGCCGTCGAAACAGCGTCATCGAAGAGCGGACGCGCACGGTCGACCGCGACCTTGCCGGTGGTCGACAAGAGGTAGGCCCCGGCGACGCAGGTGAGCAGATAGCCAGCGCTCCGGCGACGGCCGGCCGCACAGAGCCCGATCAACAGTCCCGCCGTGGTGAGATCCACGAGCAGGGGGTCGCCGAGGTGCGTCAGCAGCTGGGCCGCCGCAAGCAGCGCGCCGTGCGCCAGCACGAGCCGGTGCGCCGCTTCCTCCACGGAGGCGTCGAGCCCCGCCAACGGACCCCAGTTGTCGCGTACGAGAAGCGCCAGCGGGAAGAAGATCAGCGCCACCAGTACGAACGCCGCGGACAGCAGGGTCAGCCGTAGGCCTGCCCGAGCGTCCGGATCGACCCGTCGACGCAAGCGATCTCTCACGCCAGGTAAACCACGAGCCGATGTGCGGCCGAGCGGAGCGTGAGGTGTCCTGGCCCCTCCGCCTGCTCGCCGTCCCGCGCAAGCCGAAGCCCTCCCTGACGCGTACGCAACGGCAAGCTGCCCACCAGACGCTGCTCGTAGACGCGACTGCGTCCGAGCCGTCCGGTCAGGACCGCAGCAATCAGGCGCACACGCGATCCTGGCTGCTCTGCGTCGATCAAACGTACGTCGATGCAGCCGTCATCGAGCCGCTCGCGCCAACTGGGCGCGAAACCGGCCGGGTGGTAGTGCCCGTTGCCAGCGAAGAGCGTCCAGAGCTTGCGTGGCTGACCGTCAACCTCCAGGGAGACCGGCTCGGCAAGCCGCATGACCTTCGCCATCGCCCACACCATCGCCGGCCACTTGCCAAAGCGCTTCTCATGCATCTCGCGCAGTCGCACGAGTTCGGGGTAGACACCCACGGCAAACGTGTTGAGGAAGTACAGGTCGTCTCCGTTCGGTGCCGCGCTGCCTACGGTGATGTCCACGGCGCTCCCGGCCCGCAACGCGGTGACGACGTCGTCCACGGAGCAGATGCCGACTTCGCCGGCGAAGTGGTTGAGGGTCCCGCCGGGGAAGACGGCGAGAGGGAGGCCGGCGTTGAGGGCGATGCCAGCAGCGCAGTTGACCGTGCCGTCGCCACCCATGACCCCGAGGACCGTCGCGCTGCGCGCGGCTTCGGCCAGACAGTGCGACACGTCGTCGTCCGGACCGCAGAGCACCACCTTGGCTGCCGGCAGGTCGCGGCCGAGCTGGGCCTGGACTTCCTGGGCCTGGTCCCCCGAGCCGGCGGAGGTGTTGATCACCAGGACCAGCCCTTCCCCGTCGACGAGCGCCGGAGCGTTGCCCCGCGCGGGCCGGGCAAAGGCGGGCTGGTCCGGTCGCACCGGCCACGTCTTGCGCACCAGCAGCGCCGACGCCGTTCCGAGCGCGAGCCCGGCCAGCACGTCACCTGGGTAGTGGACGCCAGTGTGTACGCGGCCGTACGCCACCCCTGCGGCCAACGCCGCGACCGGCGCGGCCAACAACGGCGCTTCCAGCGCGACGCCGGCCGCGAAAGCGGCAGCGGAGGCAGCGTGGCCACTCGGGAAGGACGTGGTCGAGGGCTGCCGCATGAGTTGGCGCGTGAGCGGGACGTGCGTGAGCTGCGGCCGAGCACGGCGGGTGGCGTACTTGGCCGGCAGGTTGGCCAGGGTGCTCGCGACCGCCAGGGAGGCCACGCCACGCACCGCGGCGCGCCGTTGACCGGTCATGGCGAGCACCGCCGCGGTTCCGAGCCACAGCAGCCCGTGGTCGCCCGATCGGGTCAACCGCGGCAGCACCGCGTCGAGCACCGGCGACTCGTGGGCCGCCGCTCGTTGGTACAAAGCGAGGTCAGCGCGGTCGAGGCGGCGCAGCAGCCGGTCACGTCTCATGGACGGCCGGTTCCCCGCGCCACGGCACCTCATGCCACGAGCAGCCCACGAAGATCGCTAGACGACCTGGTGCAGCCAGTTGACGGGCGTGCCCTCGCCGGCGGCGCGGTACGGCTCGAGCTCGTTGTCCCACGCGCCGCCGAGCAGCGCGTCGACGCCGAACGCCAGTTGCGGCCCGGTCGCCTCCGCGAGCAGCGCGCGCAGCCGGTCCTCGCTGACCAGCAGGTCGCCGTTGGCCCCGGTGATCGACCGGTAGACCCCCAGGGTCGGCGTCACGGCGTAGCGCTCACCATCGCAGCCCGCGCTCGGCTCCTCCGTGACCTCATACCGCAGGACGCTCCAGCCGCGCAGCGCGCCGGCCAGCCGGGTGGCGGTGCCCGAACGCCCCCGCCAGCCGGTCTCGGTACGCAGGCTGCCGGGCGAGGCTGCCTGCTCGGTCCAGTCCAGGCGGACGCGCATGCCGAGCTCGGCCGAGACCGCCCACTCGACATGCGGGCACATCGCCGGAGGGCATGAGTGCACGAACAGCACACCGGACGTCATCACTACCTCCCAGGTCGAGGGACGCCTTCCCCGACGGCCTCATCCTGGTGAGCTCTGAATCCCTGCTGTCACTCTGCTCCCACGAGTGTGCCACCCGCCACGCTCGGTGACCAGTACCTGATCAGACGGATGTCAGCCAGGTCGCCACCCCGCTAAGCAGCCGGGCGCGCACCTGCGGCGGCGCGCAGGAGCCGCGAATGCTAGACGCGGCCAGATCCGCGGCCAGCTCCCGGTCGTACGCGGCGTACTGCTCGAGCAGGCCGGAGCGGAAGACGAGCGGGTCATCCGCCCCCAGCGCGACGTCGATGCCCGCCTCGCGGAGCCGGCGTACGGGCACATCGTCGACCGAGCCGTGCACGCCCAGCGCCACGTTGGACGCTGGGCACACCTCCAACACCACGCCCCGCTCAGCCAGCAGCGCGATCAGCGCCGGGTCCTCGATGGCGCGAACCCCGTGCCCGAGCCTGGTGGGGCCGAGCGCTTCGACCGTGCGCCACACGCTTCCCGGTCCGCGCAACTCCCCCGCGTGCGGCACCGCGACCAGTCCCGCGTCGCGAGCGATCCGGAAGGCTTTGGCGAAGGCCGCCGTGTCGCCGCGAGTCTCGTCGTTGCTCAGGCCGAAGCCAACGACGCCCTTGCCTGCGTGGGCTCTCGCCACTCGGGCCAGCGTCTCCGCCTCCGCCGGGTGCTTGGTCCGATTAGCCGCGACGATCAGAGCCATCCCCACGCCGGTGGCCTCCGTCGCCGCGGCCATCCCGTCCAGGACCACCTCGACAGCGCCGTGCAATCCGCCGAGCCGCGCGGCGTATGAGGACGGGTCGACCTGGACCTCGACCCAGCCGCTGCCAGCGGCGCGCTCGTCCTCCGCGATCTCCAGCAACACCCGGCGTACGTCCTCCGGACCGCGCAGGACCTCGCGGGCGGCGTCGTAGAGCCGCTGGAACTTGACCCAGCCCCGCCGGGCAACTCCTTCGAGGCCGCCCGGTCGCAGCAACCCTGCGGGCAGCACGATCCCCTGCTCCTGAGCAAGCTCGATCAGCGTTGCCGGGCGCATGCCACCGGTCAGATGGAGGTGCAGGTGCGCCTTGGGCAGGCGCGCCAGATCGGCCAAGTCCCCCGAGCCACCCGCCGATGCCTGCATGTTGCACAGCCTGCCCGTCGGTGCCGCGAGGCAGAATGGGAGCCCCTCCCGAACCCACAGATCGGATCGTGCGTGACCGCCCCG
>JBKJLP010000141.1:0-7367 GCA_046596735.1 Mycobacteriales bacterium
CCGTTCCCGACGCTCTTCTACTTGACCTGTCCGCGGGCGGCCTCTGCCATCGGCACGCTCGAGTCCGAGGGGCTCATGCGCGAGATGACCGAGCGGCTTGCCGACGACCCCGCGCTCACCGAGCGCTACGTCGCCGCGGCCCAGGACTACATCGCCCGGCGCGACGCGCTCGGCGTACTGGGGCACGGGGAAAACCAGGGCGGCATGCCCAACCGGGTCAAGTGCCTGCACGTGCTGGTGGCTCACTCGCTGGCCGTGGGACCCGGCGTCAACCCGTTCGGCGACGAGGCGCTCGCCCTCCTCCCCGACTGGGGCGCCCGCGGCCCGTGCGTGAATCCAGGCGCCGAGTGACCCGGGTCGCGGCGGTCGACTGCGGCACCAACTCCCTCCGCCTGCTGATTACCGACCTTGACGGATCTGGGCAGCGCGACGTGCATCGCGAGATGCGCATCGTGCGGCTTGGGCAGGGCGTGGATCGAACCGGTCGACTTGACCCGGAGGCGCTGGAGCGCACCCGTGTTGCGCTCGCCGACTACGCCACGACCTGTGCCGGGCTGCAGGTCGAGCGGACCCGGATGGTGGCGACGAGCGCGACCCGTGACGCCACTAACCGCGAGGACTTCGTCGCCATGGTGCGGGCCACCCTCGGCGTCGACCCCGAGGTGATCTCGGGCGACGAAGAGGCGGCACTGTCCTTCGCGGGTGCAACCGCCGGGCTCGACCCGGCGGACGGCCCCTACCTCGTCGTCGACATCGGCGGCGGGTCGACCGAGGTCGTTCTGGGTCAGGCAGCGGTGACCGCCTCACTGTCGGTCGACATCGGTTGCGTACGCCTGACCGAGCGGCACCTCGCCGGCGATCCACCGACCGGCGCGGAGAGTGCGGCCGCACAGGTGGACATCGACGCAGCGCTGGACCTGGTTGCCTCGTCCGTTCCGGTCGCGTCGGCGCGCACCGCCGTGGGGTTGGCCGGTTCGGTGACGACCATCGCCGCACTGTCGCTCGGCTTGGACACCTACGACCGCGACCACATCCACCACGCGCGGCTCACCGCGGACGACGTGCGCCAGGTTTGCGCGCAGATGTTGGCGATGACGCGGGAGGACCGCGCCGCGCTCGGTGCTATGCACCCCGGTCGGGTGGACGTGATCGGCGCTGGTGCGATGATCCTGCGTTCGGTGCTGGAGCGCTTTGCCCTGCCGGGCATCTTGGTCAGTGAGTCCGACATCCTCGACGGGATTGCCCACAGCGCCGTCGACACCACAGCAGGGAGTGCACCGTGAAAAGCGACTGGGTCAGTGCCGTCCAGCGGACCGACAAGCCCTGGGGCCACGAGGAATTGTTTGCCCACGTGCCCGGGCTCTACGCGGGCAAGGCGATTCACGTGACCGCCGGCCATGCGCTGTCGCTGCAGTTCCACGAGGCCAAGGAGGAGACGATCTCCTGCTGGTCTGGCCGTTTCGCGGTCGAGGTCGGCGAGCACGAGTCCTCGTTGGAGGAGTTCGAACTTCTCCCGGGTGAGTCGATCCACCTGCGTCCCGGCATCCGGCACCGGGTCACGGCGCTGGTCGACTCGGTCTTCCTGGAGGCCTCGACTACCCAGCTCGACGACGTCGTCCGGCTTGAGGACAAGTACGGCCGCGAGGGCACGTCTGCCCCGTGATCCCGCCCGGGAGTGGCTGGCCGACCGACCGGGCGAGCGCGCAGACCCCGGTGGCACGCACGCCCAGCGCGGTGCGGCGGCTGGCTAACTCGGCGCAGGATCTGGAGCAGGTCGATGCCCGCAGTTCGGTCTGCCGGGCCTGCCCACGGCTCGTGGCGTGGCGGGAGGAGGTGGCCCGGAACAAGCGGGCGTCGTACGCCGACGAGACCTACTGGGGCCGGCCGGTGACCGGCTGGGGACCGCAGGACGCGCCGATCGTGGTGATGGGGCTGGCCCCCGCCGCCCACGGCGGCAACCGCACCGGCCGGGTCTTCACCGGCGATCGCAGCGGGGATTGGCTGTTCGCCGCGCTACACCGGGCGGGGTTGGCCAACCAGGCTCTGTCGGTGTCCGCGGACGACGGGCTCGCGCTGGCGCACACGCGGATCGTGGTGCCGGTGCGCTGTGCGCCGCCGGAGAACAAGCCCACCACCGCCGAGCGGGATGCCTGCGCACCGTGGCTGCACCGCGAACTCGCACTCCTGCCGCAGGTGCGGGTCATCGTGGCGCTCGGTGGCTTCGCGTGGGCGCAGGCGCTGCGTGCGCTGGGGACCAACGGCCTCCCCCTGCCGCGGCCGGTGCCTCGGTTCGGCCACGCAGCGCAGGTACACGTCGAGCGCGGGCCGGTTCTGCTCGGCTGCTTTCACGTGAGCCAGCAGAACACCTTCACCGGCCGGCTGACCGAGGCGATGCTCGATGACGTTTTCGCCCGCGCGAAAGCGCTCGCGGGCCTGCGCTGACGAGGCGGTCACAGACCGCCCGTAGCGGGGTCTTCGGCACATGGCTGAGCACTCTTGAGGCCAAAGAGAGCAAAGTTTCGCAATTTTGTCCCCGGATGTCCGTTTAAATTTTGCAGAAGTACTGGTGTAGCCCGTTTGCCACCCCTATGTTTGCCTCCAGTAGACCGAATGGCGTAGGCGTCACTCGGCTGGATGGCAGGGGAGAGTGACATGCGCGGCGGAGTCTGGATCTAACTGACACGACACGGTCGGCGAGCAACGTCGCCGTGTGTTTCTCCACCGCTCAGGGGTGGGGACTGGATGGTGCTACATCCAGTCCCGACCCCTGACGTATGTCTGGGACGGGCGGGCGGTCTACGCGCGCGCTGTTTGGTGGCGGCGCAGCCAGAGAGCGACATCCATCGCAGGCATCGGGCGAGCCAGCAGGTAGCCCTGCAGTTCGTCGACGCCCATGGTGCGCAGGATCTCCTGCTGGTCCTCTTGCTCCACGCCCTCGGCGACGACCTGCATCCCGAGGGTATGGGCGATGTCGACCACGGCGCGCACGACGGCGCGGTCGGCGGGGTCCTCCACGAGGTGGCGGATGAAGCCTTTGTCGATCTTGACCTCATCCACCGGCAGACCCTTGAGGTAGGTCAGCGACGAGTAGCCGGTCCCGAAGTCGTCGACCGAGAGCTTGACCCCCAGCTGGCGCAGCGCCGTCATCCGCACGGTGGCGAGATCGGCATCGTCGACAACCACGCCCTCGGTGAGCTCGAGCGTAAGCAGTTGCGGGTCAGTCTGGGTGCTGGACAGGATCTCCGCCAACTCGGCGGCGAAGTGGGGATCGAGGACGGTCTCCGCGCTGACGTTGACGGCGACGCCGACCGTCGGTGCGCTGCGCTGCCAGCCCTTGGTGGCAGTGAGGGCCTGTCGCAGCACGGTGTTGGTCAGGGGGCCCATCAGGCCTGAGGTCTCGGCCAGCGGGATGAACTCGTCGGGCGTGATGGCCCCGAGCGCAGGGTGGGTCCACCGGGCCAGCGCCTCGACGCCGGTGACCACACCGGTCTGGGCATTGACCTTGGGCTGGAAGGCAAGTCCGATCGCACCGGTCGCGAGCGCCTCGCGCAGCGCCATGACGACGGCCAGCCGGCGCTGCCCCTGAACTTCGTACGCCGGCTCCCACATGACGGGCCCGCCGTGGTGGTGTCGAGCGCTGTACATCGCGGTCTCGGCCCGGCGGATGAGCGTCTCGGCGTCCCTGCCGTGCTCGGGCGCCTCGGCGCAGCCAACGGACAAGCGCACGTGGGTGCCGATGGGCCCGAGTTGGGCACCGCCCTCGACCTCGGCGCGCAGGTGCAGACCGAGGAGCTCGGCATCACCGCTGAAGCATTCCGCAGGCACGATGACCGCGAAGCGGCCGCCGCCGATCCGGCCCACCAGCGCGTCGGGCACGGCCGCGAGGAGTCGGCGGGTGACCTCAAGAAGGAGGTCGTCGCCGACTTGGTGGCCCAGCGTGTCGTTGACCTCGCGGAAAGAGTCGACGGCCACGGCGGCGACGAGCACGCCGGGCGTCGCGGCGAGGATCTGGTCGACCAACCGGCTGGTCTCGATGAGGTTGGGTCGGCCGGTGAGGGCGTCGGTGGTTGCTGCCGCACCGAGGTCCGCGAGCAGGCGCCCCCGTTCGAGCGCGGTAGCGAGCTCGGCGGCGATGGTCTCCATCAGGCGAAGGTCGGCCATGTCGAAGTCCCGAGCGTCGCCCACCCGCTGTTGCGCCGTCAAGATCGCCATCACCCCCGACTCGCCGTACAACGGGGTGGACATCTGCTGGCTGTCGCCTACCGACCGAGCGCTCAGTCGCGGGCGGCTGTCGTGGCCCTTGTCGGCGCGGGTGCCAGGGAGACCAGCGGAAGGCACGCCGTCGTGTGTGACAGCGATGTGTCGCCAGCCGCCGCCCGGTTCGGCGAGAGCCAGGTCCAAGGTTGCAGCACGAAGTAGGGACCGCACCTGTTCCAGGACCTGAACGACGTCGGTGTGCTCGGCTGCCGACAGCGGGCCGAGGTGTGCCAGGAACTCGTGCAGCCGCTCGGTGTCGCCCTGCTGGGCCTGCAACCGCCGGTGGCCGCGATAGGCGAAGGCCAGGCCAGTCAGTAGCCCAGCCATGATCGCCAGGGTGAACGGCTCGGTCCAGGCGGCTGTCAAAGCAAGGATCGAGACGGCGGTGAAGACGACGGAAGTGACCACCGCGAAGCCGATGGGCTGGAGAAGTTGGCGTGAGGTTGTCGGCACGCCGAGCATGCGCATGAGGACGGTGACGGCGAGGTTGCTGAGCACCTCGGCGACCAGCAAGCCCACCAGCAGGGCTAGCCAGAGGGGGGGGCCGGGAGTGCCGACATGCGGGGCCTGATCCACCGCGAAGCTGACGATTCCGACCTCGAGGAGGCCCACCGTCAGGTTGAACAGCCACTTCAGTGGTCCTTGCCGGCGCAGCACGAAGGAGTTCGTCGTCGAGGCGGCGGCGCGGGCTGCTGCGTGGCCCAACGGTCCTACGAGGATCGCGCCGACTGCCAACGGCAGCTGTACCAGGGCGACGCCGTGGGCTTCGCGGCGAAATTCGAAGTAGACCGGCAGGTGCAGCGTCAAGATGTAGGCAGGGATCAGGAGGTACCACGGCAACTGGAACGGTGCCGCTACGCTCACATCGCCAGCCGAGAGGATGAGCCCGATCCCGGCCCCGCCGAGGGCAAGGCTGAAGGCCACGACGGCCGCTTGGCCGCGCGCCGACTGCGTGCCGGTAGGGTTCATCGTTGCGGCTTTCGGCTGGTTTCGTGCTTTCCTTGAGCGCGCCGGACCCGTCCGCTTCCGGGAGCTTTGAGCGCGGGCAGGACCAGCAGGCCGCCCAGGGCGAGCACCGCGACCGCTTCACGGGCGCCGATCCGGTCGGCGAGCAGGCCCGCGATGAGCAACGTGAGCCCCTGGGCTCCCATCAGCGCGGTCGCCGCCACGCCGTAGGCGCGGGAGCGGAACGCGGCCGGAGCGGCCTGGATGTAGGCCGCGCTGGCGACGATCTGCAGGGCGCTCCCGCTGCCGGAGATGGCCCACAGGACCACCACCATCCAGACCTCGTTCGCGAGCGGGGTGACGAGCAGGGGAGCTGCGCTGATGACGCACAGCACCGGCAGAAGTCCCTCCCGGCGCTGCGGACTGGTGCGTACGAGCAGGAAACCGCCCACGAGGAAGCCAAACGGCACGCTCGCGGTGAGCAGTCCAGCCGCGAGGTCGCCGCCGTCGAGGTGACGGCTGACGGCGATGGCCACGCCCTCGGGGGCGATGACGATCACCATGGCGACCATGGCGTACGCCAGCAGTCGTCGCATCCGAGCGTTCTGCATGACCACCGCGATCCCGGCGCGGGTGTCCTGCAGCAGGCCGGCGGAGGGCTCGGTGGCCGCGGCTGGACGTCGCTGGACGAACGCCACCAGGGCCAGCGCGGAAACCAGGAACGTGGCGACGTCGAGCGTGAGCGCGGTGCTGCTCCCCACGGTGGCGAGGAGCACTCCGCCGAGGGCGAACCCGACGACCTGAGCCGCCTGGATGACCAAGTTCATGATCAAGCTGCCGGTCACGTAGAGGTCGCCGGGCAGGATGTCGGGCAGGGTGGCGCTACGCCCGCTGTCGAACGGAGGGGCAAGCAGTCCCACGAGGATCAGCACCGCGAAGATCACCGGCAGCGGCAGGCCGGGCAGGAGCAGCACCGCGATCAGGCCCGCTCGCCCGAGGTCGCAGACGATCATCACCGTGCGTCGGGGATAGCGGTCGGCGAGCGAGCTCAACACGGGTCCGCCGAGCAGCCAGGTGAGGTAACTGACGGCGTACGTCGCCGACGCGGCGAACGCGGAGCCGGTGCGGTTGTAGACGACCACGGCGACGGCGATCCGGGCGATCTGGTCGCCGGTGACGCTCAGGCCCTGCGAGGCGAGGATCGCGGCGAACTCCCGGTTGCCGAGCACGTCGCGGTAACGCACGCGCGCGACAGCCGGGTGGGTCATCCGCATAGTGTGGCGGATGTGACAGGTGATACGTCGCTGATTCACCCGTCCGTGACACTGGTGGCATGACGACGTACGCCGTGACGGCCGTGGGACCGGACGCTCCAGGCGAGGTAGCGGCGCTCGCGGAGGCGCTCGCCTCGCTGGGCGCCAACCTCGAAGATGCCTCGATGACCAGGCTGCGCGGTCACTTCGCGATGACCCTGATCGCGGCTGCGAACGTGCCGCTGGCTGCTGTCGAGGAGACGATGGCCGAGGTGTCACGGGCCAGCGGGCTACACGTCTCGGTCTGGGACGTCGACGCCGACGCGCCGCCCACCGTGACCGGGTCGCCCTGGCTGGTGACGCTGCACGGCGCTGACCGGCCAGGCATCGTCGCGGGCGTGACTCGTGCGCTTGCCGAGGTCGGTGCCAACATCACCGACCTGTCCTGCCGGCTGGTCGGGGACCTCTACGTCATGACGCTTGAAGTGGAGGCCGCTGGACCGCTGGATCTCACCGACGTCGCAGCGGACCTCGGGGTCAGCGTGCACGTGGCGCCGGCCGACGAGGACGTTCTGTAGGTGGAGCTCGTCGTACGCCACGCACCGGATCCGGTGCTGGCTTCACCCTGCCCGGAGCCTGACCCGACCGACCCAGCCGTGGTGGCGCTCGCGGCCGCCATGGTCGACCTCATGGTGGCGTCGCCCGGCTGCGTCGGGATTGCCGCGCCACAGGTGGGTCACGCGGTCTCGTTGTTCGTCCTCGACGTGACCGGAGCCCGGCGGGTCACTTCGTGCTCGGGGCTGGTCGTGCTCTGTTCACCCGAGCTCGTGACGGCCGAAGGCCGTGAGATTCGCCGAGAGGGCTGCCTGTCCGTACCCGATCTCACTGGCGACGTGGCGAGGGCGACTTCCG
>JBKJLP010000206.1:0-5245 GCA_046596735.1 Mycobacteriales bacterium
CGCGCTGGCATTGCGCGCCGGTGCGGCGGTGACGGACCTGGAGTTTGTGCAGTTCCATCCGACCGCCCTCTACCTGGGCGCCGACGCAGCCGGCCAGCAACCGCTCATCAGCGAAGCCATGCGTGGCGAGGGTGCCTTCCTCGTCGATGCGAACGGCGCCCGGATCATCAGCACCGATGTGCACCCGCTGGCCGACCTCGCGCCCCGCGACGTCGTCGCTAAGGCCATCCACCGCAGGATGAACGACCTCGGCACCGACCATGTCTTCCTCGACGCCCGCGGGCTTGGCGAGCAGCTGCTCCGTGAGCGCTTCCCGACCATCGTCGGACGGTGCCGTGAGGCCGGCATCGATCCGGTCGTCGACCTGATCCCGGTCACCCCCGCGGCCCACTACGCCAGCGGCGGAGTGCGTACCGACGTGCACGGCCGTACGTCGGTGCCCGGCCTCTACGCCTGCGGCGAAGTCGCCTGCACGGGTGTCCACGGCGCCAACCGGCTCGCCTCCAACAGCCTGCTGGAGGGGCTGGTGTTCGCCTGGCGCATCGGTGCGGATCTCGCGCGATCCCTTCCACCGCAGGGGATTCCGGAGCCCGAGGTCGGTGAGCCGGTGCTGCTCGATCCCAGTGTGCGCACCGAACTCGCGCAAGCAATGACCGACGGTGCAGGGGTTTTGCGCAGCGCCGAGTCACTGGCTGCGACGACCAAGACGCTGGATGCGCTCGCCGGTCGTACGAGCACGACCCCGGAACCTGACGCCTGGCAGGCAACCGACCTGCACGCCGTAGCGACCGCCTTAGCTGCAGCCGCGGCGTTGCGCGAGGAGACTCGCGGCTCGCACTGGCGCGAGGACTTCCCCAGCGCATCAGACGCCTGGCTCGGCCACCTGGTCACCACGGCTGGCTCCACCACCTTTGAGGAGCTCGTCCCGTGACGCTCGCCGACCCCACGCTTGCCGCCTTGACCGAAGCCGGGCTGGACCCGGTGGCCGTCGAGTCCCTCGCGCGCAGTGCCATCGCGGAGGACCTCGCCGGTGGTGTCGACGTCACCAGCACCGCCACCGTGCCTGCCGCGTTGACCGGCACCGCCGCGTTCGTGCCGCGCCAGGCGGGGGTCGTTGCCGGGATCGGGGTCGCCCTGGCGGTCCTCGACGTGGTCGGTCAGGTCGCGGTGCTGTCACGCTCCACGGACGGCATCGCGGTGTCGCCAGGTCAGCCGGTGCTCGAGGTGCGCGGCTCGGTCCGCGACCTCCTTACGGCCGAGCGCAGCGCTCTCAACCTGCTCTGTCACCTGTCCGGAGTGGCCACCTTGACTCGCCGCTGGGTCGATGCCGTCGACGGCACTGGCGCGCGCATCCGCGACACCCGCAAGACGACTCCGGGCCTGCGGGCGCTGGAGAAGTACGCCGTGCGCGCCGGTGGTGGCGTTAACCACCGCATGTCGCTGTCGGATGCCGCGCTCGTCAAGGACAACCATGTGGTCGCCGCCGGCGGGGTCGCGCAGGCTTTCGCCGACGTACGCGCCTCCTACCCGGGGCTCGCGGTCGAAGTCGAGTGCGACACCGTCGACCAGGTGCGCGAGGTGATCGCTGCCGGCGCCGACCTGGTCCTGCTGGACAACATGTCCCTCGAGCAACTGCGCGAGTGCGTCGCCCTGTGTCGCGCTGCCGCCGTGTTGACCGAGGCGTCCGGTGGACTGCAGCTCGACACCGCCCGCGCCGTCGCCGACACGGGCGTGGACTTCCTCGCCATCGGTGCGCTCACCCACTCCGCGCCGATTCTCGACCTCGGCGTCGATCTGCGTCTGGAGACCTGATGCTGCTCACCGTCGACGTCGGAAACACCAACACCGTGCTCGGACTGTTCGACGGCGAGGAGCTGTTCGAGAGCTATCGGATCAAGACCGATCCGCGGGTTACCGGCGACGAGCTGGCGCTGATGTTTCGCGGGCTGCTGTCAGAGCACCCAGCTCCGGACGGCGTCTCGGTGTGCTCGACCGTTCCAGCGGTGCTCGAACAACTGCGCGGGATGTTTGCCCGCTACTTCGCGGACGTACCGACCGTGATTGTCGGGCCGGGCGTCAAGACCGGGGTCCCGCTGCTCTACGACAACCCGCGCGAGGTTGGGCCGGACCGCGTCGTCAACACGTTGGCCGCCCACACGCTCTATGGCGGCCCTGCTGTCGTCGTCGACTTCGGCACCTCGACCAACTTTGACGTGGTGTCCGCACAGGGCGAGTTCCTCGGCGGCGCGCTCGCGCCAGGGATCGAGATCTCCGTCGACGCCCTGGCAGCGCGCGCCGCGCGGCTGTTCAAGGTCGAGCTGGTCGAGCCGCGGTCGGTCATCGGCAAGACCACGATGGAGGCCCTGCAAAGCGGCTTGCTCTATGGCTTCGCCGGCCAGGTCGACGGGATGGTGGCCAGGATCAGCGACGAGCTGGGCACCGACCCGGTCGTGATTGCGACCGGTGGCTTATCTCACCTGATGTTCAGCGTCTGCCGATCGCTGGACCACCACGAGCCCGACCTCACCCTGCACGGCCTGCGCCTCGTCTTCGACAAGAACCGCTAGTCGCAGCCACGCCGCCGAGGAACGCGATGCATCCAGTTCGGGCGTGAGACAGGTGCGGACACGCGTGGCCGTTCGCTGCCCCGCGGGAGGTGGATGCCCGGGGTTGCGCGGACGCCATTAGCCTCGGCATGTGTCCGAGACCGATCTTGCCGACGACCTGCCCGAGCAGGTCAAGGTCCGACGGGCCAAGTACGACCGGCTGGTCGCGGCTGGCACCCCGCCCTACGCCCTGGGCTACCCCCGCACCCACCGCCTGGCGGAGGTGCGTGAACAGCACGGCGCCCTCGAGCTGGATACCGCCAGCGGTGAGACGGTCAGCGTCACGGGTCGGGTCGTGCTCTACCGGACCGGCGGTCGGCTCTGCTTCGCGACCCTGCAGGAGGGCGAGGCCTTGCTGCAAGTGATGGTCAGCGAGGACGGCGTCGGCCCCGAGCGGCTCGCCGCGTGGAAGGCCGATGTCGATCTCGGCGACCACGTGGGGGTCACCGGCGAGGTGATCAGCAGTCGCCGCGGTGAGCTCAGCATCCTGGTCAGCGACTGGACCCTCACCAGCAAGGCGCTGCGACCGTTGCCAGACAAGCACAAGGGGCTCACTGACCCCGAGGCCCGGGTTCGTCAGCGCTACCTCGACCTGGTGGTCAACCCCAGCAGCCGGCAGGTCGTACGCGACCGGGCCACCGTGGTGCGTTCGCTGCGCGACACGTTGGACCGCCGCGACTTTGTTGAGGTCGAGACGCCGGTATTGCAGGTTGTCCACGGGGGCGCTGCAGCGCGACCGTTTAATACCCACGTCAACGCGCTTGACCTCGACGTCACCTTGCGCATCGCCACCGAGCTTTTTCTGAAGCGTTTGGTAGTCGGCGGCATTGATCGCGTGTACGAAATCGGGAAGACCTTTCGTAACGAAGGTATCGACGCCACGCATTTTCCCGAGTTCACCGAGCTCGAGGCGTATGAGGCCTATGGCGACTACGACACGATGGCCGAGCTCACCCGCGCGTTGATTCTCGACGCCGCGCACGCGGTCGGGCGCACCGTTGTCCCCGATGGACAGGGCGGCGAGATCGATCTGGAGTCGGAGTGGCGCCACGCCACGGTGCACGGCCTCGTCAGCGAAGCCGTCGGCGAACAGGTCGATCTCGACACTTCTCTGTCATTCCTGATCGCCCTCGCGGCCAAGCACGAGGTGTTGCTGCAGCCCGGTTGGGACGAGGGCGAGGTGGTCCTGGAGTTGTACGAAAAGTTGGTGGAGCACACGCTGCTGCAGCCGACATTTGTGCGCGATTACCCGGTCAGCGTGCGCCCGCTCGCCCGCGACCACCGCGATGACCCGCGACTGGCTGAGGCATGGGACCTCATCATCGGCGGGGTGGAGATCGCCCCCGCTTACACCGAGCTCGTCGATCCGGTCGAGCAGCGCCGCCGGCTGACCGAGCAGTCACTCAAGGCAGCGGGTGGCGACCCCGAGGCGATGCAACTCGACGAGGACTTCCTGCGCGCGCTCGAGCACGGCGCCCCGCCGATGGGTGGGATGGGCATGGGTGTCGATCGCTTGGTGATGCTGCTCACCGGCCTCCCCATTCGCGAGACCATCTTGTTTCCGCTGGTGCGCCCAGGTCAGTAATGGCGCGATTGCCGATAAGGGGCAGCGTGCGGATATGCCCGGTCCCGATTTGCCTTTCTCCGCGTTGCCCTGTTTCATGATCATTCGGTCCGTTGATTGTGGCCGACACTCGATCCCGAAGGAATTGCCACCATGGCTCAGAAGGTTCACGTGCTGCTCGTTTGCGACCTGCACGACGACGAGGTGGAGGGCACCGAGACCGTCGCGTTCTCCCTCGACGGCTCGGCCTACGAGATCGACGTGTGCGATAGCCACGGCGGTCAGATGCGCGACGCTTTTGCGCCCTATGTCGGCGCCGCGCGCCGGGCAGGCCGCAGCACGGCCACGCGCGGTGCCCGTCGCACGAGCCGCAGTGGCGGTTCGCGGGACGTCTCCGCGGTCCGCGAGTGGGCCCGTAAGAACGGCCACAACGTCAACGAGCGGGGCCGCATCTCGGCCACCGTGCAGCAGGCCTACGACGCCGCTCACTAGGGCGCGGCGGCGTTCGCTGGCAGCGTAGCCACGCGGGGAACGTGCGAGCCGCCAGGGCAGTTGTGCCAACACAAGCCCGGGTAGGCGTACGGGTCTAGTGTTCAGAAGCAGGCGGGACGCACCTGTTGCCCCCGCCCCGTGAGGAGCGGCAGCATGTTCGAGAGGTTCACCGACCGGGCCCGCAGGGTGGTCGTCCTGGCGCAAGAAGAGGCCCGGATGCTCAACCACAACTACATCGGGACCGAGCACATCTTGCTCGGCCTGATCCACGAGGGCGAGGGCGTCGCCGCCAAGGCGCTCGAGTCGCTTGGCATCTCACTCGAAGGCGTCCGCAGCCAGGTCGAGGAGATCATCGGTCAGGGGCAGCAGGCACCGTCCGGGCACATTCCGTTCACGCCGCGCGCCAAGAAGGTCCTGGAGCTCTCGCTGCGCGAGGCGCTGCAGCTCGGCCACAACTACATCGGCACCGAGCACATCCTCCTTGGCCTGATCCGCGAGGGTGAGGGCGTTGCCGCCCAGGTCCTCGTCAAGCTCGGCGCCGACCTCGGTCGCGTCCGCCAGCAGGTCATCCAGCTCATCTCGG
>JBKJLP010000245.1:0-3128 GCA_046596735.1 Mycobacteriales bacterium
TGAGATGGTTGAGATCGGTGACGGTTTCCGGCTGCCCGACCTGATCGCCTCGACAGGTGCACGACTTCGCGAAGTCGGCACCACCAACCGCACCTCTCTTCGCGACTACGCGAGCGCGATCGGACCGGAGACCGGCTGTGTTCTGAAGGTCCATCCGAGCAACTTCCGCGTAGAAGGCTTCACGTCTGCAGTGTCGGTCGCCGAGCTCGCCGGCCTGCCAGGGCTCGCCGTGCCGATCGTGGTCGACATCGGCAGCGGCCTTCTGGCACCCGACTCCCTCCTGCCTCAAGAACCTGATGCCGCAACGACATTGGCCGAGGGGGCGGACCTCGTGACCTGCAGCGGCGACAAGCTGCTTGGCGGTCCCCAGGCGGGGCTGCTCTTCGGCCGGGCCGATCTGGTCGAGCGGCTCCGTCGCCATCCGCTGGCGCGAGCTCTCCGCGTCGACAAGCTCACCATTGCTGCGCTCGAGGCCACCCTGCGGGGCCCGGCGACCCCGACCTACATCGCCTTGCACGCCGATGCCGCCGAGCTTCGCGCCCGCTGCGAGGGGCTGTGCGCCGAGCTGCTCCAGGAGCCCGCCCTTGCGCGTTCGCTGGCGCCGGCGGTCGTTTCGTCACCCGGGGCTGTCGGGGGCGGAGGCGCCCCCGGACTGGAGCTGTCCGGCTGGGCAGTGACCCTCCCAGAGGCCTATGCACCCGCCTTGCGCCGCCACGACCCGTGCGTCGTCTGCCGGGTGGAGCGTGGCCGAACCTTGGTCGACCTACGCTGCGTCCCCCCCGAGGAGGACAACACGGTCCTGAGCGCCATCAGATCCGTTGCCTTGCACGAAGTGGCGCACTGATCATGCGCGTCATGTGTGATGGCTGCCTTGCCGGATGTGGCTCGCTGATCATGCACGTGATCGCTGCCTTGCCCGAAGTTGCGCACTGATCATGCACGTGATCGCCACTGCTGGCCACGTGGACCACGGCAAGTCCACCCTCGTGCGCGCATTGACCGGTATGGAGCCCGACCGCTGGGCGGAAGAGCGGCGGCGCGGGCTGACCATCGACCTCGGCTATGCCTGGACCACCCTCGCTTCCGGCCAGCAGCTGGCCTTTGTCGACGTTCCCGGACATCAGCGCTTCATCGGCAACATGCTCGCCGGCCTCGGTCCGGCGCCGGCCGTGCTCTTCGTCGTCGCAGCCGACGAAGGCTGGCGGCGCCAGTCGGAGGAGCACCTGGCCGCGGTCACCGCACTAGGGCTGCGGCACGCTATCCTCGCGGTGACCCGTTCGGACCTGGCTGATCCGGCGCCCGCCCTGGCCGAGGCTCGAGCACATCTCGCCGGTTCGAGCCTCGGGGACGTTGCCGCCGTGGCCGTCTCGGGCGTCACCGGTTCAGGGCTGGAGGAGCTGCGTCGACTGCTCGACGACCTCGTTTCTGGACTACCCGTGCCCGACCCCACAGCGCGCGTGCGCCTCTGGGCCGACCGGTCATTCACTATCCGGGGCAGCGGAACGGTGGTCACCGGCACCCTTGGCGCGGGGACGATCCGGCGCGGCGACATCCTGGAGCTGCGGGGCCAGCCGTTGCGGGTGCGCGGCCTGCAGAGCCTGGGTCAGGACGTCGAGCAGGCGCAGGGAGTCTCCAGGGTGGCCGTCAACCTCCGGCAGGTCTCGGTCGACCAGGTCGTTCGCGGCGACAGCCTTCTCACGCCAGGCGCATGGGCCAGCACCCGAACCCTTGACGTCCGGCTGCTGCCACCCAGCAATACATCAGGACTGTGGGCCCCGCACAGTCAAAGGGTGACGTCCCCGTACGACGAAGGGGGGTCTGCTCCCAACGACGCATGGGTGTCGGCCCAGCGCGACGAACGGGGTGGCGCGGCAACCGGCCGGCAGCCGCTCAGCGGTTCAGCGTCTCGCTGGTCCGATGCCCTGGCCGGTGAGCTGACCCTCCACGTCGGTACCGTCGCGGTCCCGGTCCATGTCCGGCCGCTGGGTCCCGACTCCGTGCGCCTCACGATGTCGACGACGCTGCCGATGCAGGCCGGCGACCGCGGCATCCTTCGCGACCCCGGCCGCCAACGGATTGTCGCAGGTGCTCTCGTCCTGGACGCGGACCCGCCGGCCCTGCGCCGCCGCGGAGCCGCCTCCGCCCGTGCCCACCAGCTCGCGCGCGCACATGGGACTCCCGACCTGGTCACCGAGCTGACCCGCCGAGGTGCCGCCCGGGTGGCCGACCTGGCGGCACTCGGCATTCCCTCAGACGCCCTCCAGCACGCGTCCGCCGTGACCGAGGGCGAGACGGGGATCCGTTGCAACGGGGACTGGCTGGTCACCGCGCAGCAGTGGGCGCAGTGGAGCCGCGACCTCGCAGCGGCCGTGGACGCCAGCATCGCTGTCAACCCGCTTGATCCAGGTCTCAGCCTGGAAGCCGCCCGACGCGCGTGCGGCCTGCCCGACGTCCGACTGGTCGCGGGCGTGGCTCGGGATGCGCGACTGGAGCTCAAGCTCGGGCGCGTGACCAGGTCGAACGCAGCCCCCTCCTTCGGCCCCGCAGAGGCGGGCCTTCAGACTCTCGAGGCGCGGCTTCGGGAGAGATCGTTTGACGCACCGGAGCGCCCGGATCTTCAGCGGTGGGGCCTCGGCCCGCGCGAGCTCGCTGCTGCCGAGCGGGCTGGGCGGGTTCTTCGGCTCGCCGACGAGGTCGTCCTCCTGCCCGTCAGCCCCGCCCTCGCGATGCGTGTGCTCGCGAACCTCCCGCAGCCGTTCACGACCAGCGCAGCCAGGCAGGCGCTGGAGACCACCCGGCGGGTCGCCATACCTCTGCTTGAGCACCTCGACGCCCGCGGCTGGACCCGGCGACTGGACGGCGATCATCGCGAGGTATGCCACACCACACCTTCCGCCGCCTAAGGAGCCGGGTGCGCGAGGTCACTGCGCCGCTTGCGGATGGGTCAGATCAGGTCCTATGGAGCGCTTGGGGTTCGACGACGGAGGTGTCGCGCGAAAGGCGCACCGCCGAATACGGTCACGCTGCTGCCGACGATGGTCAGTGCCGGTCCTGAGCGTCTTCATCCGGCGGGGCGTGCCTCTGGAGGCGTTCGATCTCCGTCTTCAGCTCGATCATCTTCAGCTCAC
>JBKJLP010000340.1:0-3066 GCA_046596735.1 Mycobacteriales bacterium
CGCCGCGGCTGACGGTCCTCGAGTTGCGCGGCAAGAGCTACGTCGAACGCGCCGTGCTCCAGGCTGGCGAGAGCGTGACGCTGACCCACCCCTTCGTCGTCACGGTGCGGCTCTAAAGCTTCCGTAGGCTCGACCTATGACCACCATCGACCCTGTCATCGACGAGCTCTGGGACCGCCGGTCCGACCTGACCCCGGACGACGCTGACGCGCGCAAGCTCGTCGTCGCTGCGGTCGACCAGCTCGACCAAGGTCGGGCCCGGGTGGCGCAGCTCGTCGACGGTGAGGTCGTCGTCGATGAGCGGGCCAAGCGGGCGATCCTGCTGGCCTTCAAGGTGCTGCCGATGGTCGAGGGCAGCAACGGCGGCTTCTACGCCCACGACCGCGTCCCGCTCAAGACCACCTTCGACGGCGTACGCGTAGTGCCCGGCGCCATCGCCCGCTGGGCACGACGCGTACGCCGTCGAAAGTCTTTTTCAGCGGCACCCGGTCGTGCACGTAGAAGTCACCGTTGCTGCCCTCGACCATCGGCAGCACCTTGAAGGCCAGCAGGATCGCCCGCTTGGCCCGCTCATCGACGACGACCTCACCGTCGACGACCTGCGCTACCCGGGCCCGACCTTGGTCGAGCTGGTCGACCGCGGCGACGACGAGCGTGCGCGCGTCAGCGTCGTCCGGGGTCAGGTCGGAACGGCGGTCCCAGAGCTCGTCGATGACAGGGTCGATAGTGGTCATGGGGTCGAGCCTACGGAAGCTTTACAGCCGCACCGTGACGGCGAAGGGCTGGGCCAGCGTCACGCTCTCGCCAGCCTGGAGCACGGCGCGTTCGACGTAGCTCTTGCCGCGCAACTCGAGGACCGTCAGCCGAGGCGCGACCGGGTCGGCGATCCAGTAGGCGGGAACGCCCGCAGCTTCGTACTTGGCTCGCTTGATCAGCGGATCCATCAGGCGACTGCTCGGCGAGATGACCTCGACCACGAGCAGCGGGGTGCGGGTGATCCGCTTCTCGCCGAGGTCGGCGGTGCGGGCAACCGTGATGTCCGGGACGAGCTCGCTGCCGTCGGCCAGTCGGTAGTCGTACGGCACGTTGTAGATCGTCACGTCCGGCGGGCAAGCCGCGTCAAGCTGGCGGAACAGGTCCATCACCAGATCGTTGTGCGGCCGCCCCGCGGACGGGCTCACGTAGAGCGCTCCGTCGATGAGCTCGCACCGGCGGCCGTCTTCGGGCATCTTCTGCCGGTCGGCCGCCGTGAACGGGCCGCTGTGCATCGGATAGAAGTGCTCCTGCAGGGCTGGCTCGGCCATCTGACGGTCCCTCTCGAAGGCATGCCGGCGACGCTGACCCCGAGTGTCGCATCGCGGGTTGCGCCCGGACAACGTGTGGACGACCCTCTCCTGCTTCACAGGCCGGCGTCCGTGTCCACAGCTGCCTCCGGACGACCGCGCGGGGAGTCGCACGACCGGCACCGTCGCGGGATGGCACTCCCCCTACCGCTGCCCCCGCGTTGGCACGATGTCGCGGCCGCGCAGGCCGGCGTACTCAGTCGCCGGCAAGCGCTACTCGGCGGACTCACCGAAGACGCCTGGCAGTGGCGGCTGGACCTCGGCCGCTGGACCCCGCTGCTCCCCGGCGTCGTCGCGACCCACTCCGGCGAGCCGACGTGGGCGGAGAAGATCTGGGGAGCCGTGCTGTACGCCGGGCCTGGCGCCGCGGTATCCGGTGACGCAGGGCTCACGCTCGGCGGCTTCGTCGGGCTGAACGAGGCCATGGCCGACGTCGCCATCCCACGGGGGCGAGCGGTGGCGGCACGCGAATTCCTGCGGCCGCACCAGGTGCGCGGACTGGCCGGGCTCGTGGCCGCGGCGCGTGAGCCACCTCGCGTACGGCTCCCGCACGCGCTCCTGCACTCGGTCGCCTGGGCGCCGACGGCGCGCGCGGCGGAGTGGCGCATCGCGGCGGCCGTGCAGCAGCGGCTGGTCCGGCCGGACCAGATCGACGGCGCGCTAGCGCTGGTCCCTCGGCTGCCCAGGCGCGCTCTGGTGCGGGCGGTGCTCACCGACGTACGACAAGGCGCCCATGCCCAGACCGAGCTGGACTTCTTGCGGCTGCTGCGGCGCCACGGTCTGCCGCTCCCGGATCGGCTGCAGCTGGTGGTCCGTGCGGGCGGCAAGCGCTACCTCGACGTCTGGTGGGAGCGGAAGCGGGTGACGGTGGAGCTGGACGGCGCCCACCACCGGTCGGCCGGCACCTGGGATGCCGACACGCTGCGCGCCAACGCCGTCGCTGTAGCGCAGCGGCACGACCGCCTGCTGTTGCTGCGCTTCACCACCGGCAACCTGCGGCATGACGAGCAGCAGGTGGTGGCCCAGCTCCGTGCTGCGCTGCTCTAGTCCGCCACCCTCGCCCGCGCCTTTGCAGCATTTCCACAGCACGCTGGTGCTGGGGATTCCACCCAAAGCCGGAAGGTGGCGGGTACGGCAGGGGCTAGGGGCGCGGCAGGGCGGACAGCCTTGCCACGGCGGCGTGGATCCGCTCATCCGTGGCGGTCAGGGCGAGGCGTACGTGGTGCTGCCCAGCAGCCCCGTAGAACTCCCCCGGAGCTGCCAGCACGCCCACCGCCGCCAGCGCAGCCACGGTCGCCCAGCAGTCTTCGCCGCGGGTGCACCACAGGTAGAGCCCGGCCTCGGAGTGCTCGACGGTGAAGCCAGCCGCCTCGACCGCCGCGCGAAGCGACGTACGGCGCCGCGCGTAGCGCGCCTTCTGCTCCGCCACGTGGTCGTCGTCGCCGAGAGCCGCCACCAGAGCTGCCTGCACCGGACCGGGCACCAGCAGGCCGATGTGCTTGCGCGCCTCGGTGATCGCCGCGATCGCGACCGAATCACCCACCGCGAAGCCAGCGCGATAGCCGGCCAGGTTGCTCCGCTTGGACAGCGAGTGCAGCGCCACGATCCCGTCGAGCGATCCCCCGCTGACCCGCTCGTCGAGCACCGACACCGGCTCGGCGTCCCAGCCCAGCTCGAGGTAGCACTCATCCGAGACCACCAGGATTTCGTGCTCGCGCGCCCA
>JBKJLP010000288.1:0-2659 GCA_046596735.1 Mycobacteriales bacterium
CGAGATGGTGCAACCGGTGCCGGACATCGGCCAGCACGCCGTCGACATCGAACACGGCCAACGGTCGTTGACTGGTCATGTGTGACTATCACCACCTCCCTCAAACCGGACATTTCCCTTACTTTTACGGCGTGTCCGGGTCCAGCACTGCGCCGATCGGCCTAGTCTGCCGTGGCATGTAGACGGACTCGAGCTCGAGGTGGCTCGCGTCGGGTGCACGGACAGCCACGAAGAGCCGTTCCATGTTCACGGAGAGTGAACTTTCACCCGCCCCTCCACTCAAGTCACACCGTGGTCACTGCCGAAGTAGTCAGTGGGCAGGTAGTCCCGCCCCGCGTGACCAGCACCATCATCGCCCCCGATGCCGAGAGGTACTACCCGTGCGATTCGCCCAGCGCGCCACCGCCGTCACCCTGACCGCCCTGGTCGCCGTGCCCCTGTTGGGCGCAGCGCCGGCTCTCGCGGACTCGACCCCGGTGTTCAAGGTCCACGCCCTGGCCCCTGCGACCACGACGACCACGACGACGACGACGGTCACGGCTCCCACCGCCAGCCAGATCTCGGCGACCGACGCCTACGAGAACCGGCTGCTGACCCTCACCAACGCCGCCCGCACCTCGCGTGGCCTGCGCCCGCTGACGAAGTCGGGTTGCGCCACCACGGTGGCCGGCAACTATGCCTACCGGTTGGCCCAGCTCGGCACGCTCGTCCACAACAGCATGACCAAGGTCGCGAGCACCTGTGGTGCCGGCGCGGCGGGCGAGAACATCGCCTACGGCAACGTCTCCGCCGACCAGATGTTCCAGATGTGGATGAACTCCTCCGGTCACCGCGCCAACATCCTGCGCGCCGACTACACGTCGATGGGCATGGGCGCGTACAAGACGTCGTCAGGTCGCTGGTACGGCGTTCAGAACTTCCTGCGCGCCTAAGCCGCACCCGGGGATCTACCCTTGGCCCGATGGCCGGGGGAGTGCGCACCACACCGCCGTACGCCGTGGGGTTCCAGCGAAGGCGCCAACCGCTGCTGCTCCCTGTCCTGCTCGCCGTGGTGGCCGCCGGGCTGCTCGTGTCGGTCGCCGGTAGGCACCACGGCTACGACCTCGAGATCTACCGCGGCGCGCTGCGGGCGTGGATGGCGGGCACGCCGCTCTACGACTACGCGCACCCGGGGGATTCCCGCCAATTGGGCTTCACCTACCCGCCCTTTGCGGCGCTCGTGTTCGCGCCGCTGGCGCTGGTGCCGGCTTGGCTCGCCACCGGCTGGCAGGCACTGACCGGTGCTGCCGCGCTGGTCTTCGTGGTTCGCGTGCTTGCTGAGCCGGTGGCCCGGCGACTCGGGTTCGCGACCTGGTACGCCGTCGCCGTAGCGCTGCCGGTGGTGGTGCTGCTCGAGCCGGTGCGCGACTCCTTCTCGTTCGGTCAGATCAACCTGCAGCTTGCCGCGCTGATCGTCGGCGACGTGATCTTGCTGCAGCGGGGGAGCCGGTGGGCGGGGGTGGGGATCGGGTTGGCCGCCGCGGTCAAGCTGACGCCGGCGATCCTGCTGCTGCACCTGCTGCTGACCGGCCGCCGTCGGGCTGTCGTACTCGCGAGCGGGGTCGCGGCAGGCGCCACCCTCGTGGCGGCTGCGGTGGCGCCGGCGACCAGCTGGGACTTCTGGACCCGTGCGCTGTGGGACACCTCGCGGGTCGGCGCCGCGGACTCGCCGTCGAACCAGGCACTCTCCGGGCTGATTGCCAGGCTGGCAGAGCAGCAACGGCCGCCGGTGGCGCTGTGGCTGGTGACCGTGACGGCGGTGGCCGGTTTCGGGCTGTGGCGGGCTCGCCGGGCCGACCGGCGAGGCGACCTCGTGGCCGGCCTGACCCTGGCCGGCGTCACCGGGTTGTTGGTCAGCCCGATCTCCTGGATCCACCACCTGTGGTGGGTCATCCCGGTCCTGGCCGTGTTGGCGGCCCGAGCGGGCCACCGGTCGCTGCTCGCGGCGGCCTCACTCGTGGCGCTGTTCAGCGCGTCGTTGCCTGACCTGGCGAGAGTTCCGCTGGCCGCGCACAGGTCTTCCCTCTGGACCATCCTGGGTGAGAGCGCGCTGTGCTTGGCCCTGCTGGCCGTCCTCGCGCTGCTCCCGACCCACGCCACAGGGGACCGGTCCGGGCAGCCCGCGTTGAATTAGTTGACATAATGTCGATTATCGGCGGTAGCCAGGAGCGGGGGATTCACCCGAGCGGGGTCGTGCTCAGCGCTGGGGTGCGATGACGGGCAGCCGGACCAGCCGCACGGTCGAGCTGGCGAAGACCCGGCGTACGACCACCTTCCCGAGCACCTTCGAGCTGTCGACCATGTAGCCGTGGCCCAGGTAGATCCCGAGGTGCTGCGCGGGCGCGCCGTAGACCACGACGTCACCCACCCGGGCATCACGCAGCGCGACCGGCTACATGGTCGACAGTTCGAAGGTGCTCGGGAAGGTCGTCGTACGCCGGGTCTTCGCCAGTTCTACGGTGCGGCTGGTCCGACTGCCCGTCACTGCGCCACAGCGCTGATCCCCCTCGGCGAGGGATAGTCCCTGCTGCAGCGTATGCCAACTGCACGCGCTGTGCCGCCGGGCTGCCAACTTGCAATGCTCGCGCCTGGCGGCAGGGAGCGTGCAGTTGGCACACGC
>JBKJLP010000327.1:0-3067 GCA_046596735.1 Mycobacteriales bacterium
CGAATAGGCAGGCCAGTGGCAGCGGCGGAGGCCTTCGCGTCGCAGACGGGATAGCCGCGCTGCAAGGTTCTCGCCGCGTCGACGGCCGAACCAGTCGACCTTGGCTGCCTGCCCGAGCGGAGCGCTCCCAGGCGTTAGACCCATCACCCACGACGTTCCGGCCAAGGCTTCACGCCTGCCCGGCCCCAACGCTCGCCCAACGCAAGCCGGCCAAGCGCCACGGGTGACCGAATTGCGCCACCCTCATCTCAAGCCCGTCGGGCTGCACCCCACCCCGGAACTCCCCTAAAGAAACGGCCTACAGGATGAGCATCAACGCACTCCACGTGCACGACAGCGGCGTCACAGAAACGAACTGCGCGATCTGCGCGACCTACGCCCTACCCGGCATCGACATCATCGACTGGCCGCTCACCGCAGCCGGCGTCGCCCAGCTCGAACGCGCCTTCGGATACGGCAGTGGGCTCCCGAAGTCGCGTCGCGGACGCACTGACCACCGGCGCCCCGCTGGACGTCGCGACGCCGTGCGCCCGCCCCGGCCGTGACCCCGACGCTCGGTGCGCATGCTCGTGTCACCCATCCTAAGCTGAGGAAGCCACAGCCTCGGCCGTCACCGTGGTGGGAACTCCGCGTCGCCGAGCCCCAGATTCCTTAGGTCCCGTGCGCGCCGAGCTTCAGGATCTGGTGCACCACAATGGGTACTGTGACCGACCCGGCGACTGGTGAGCCCGCGTGGCTGGTGAAGGCTGAAGACGAGCGCGCCTTCTACGACGAGCTGCACCGGTTCCGCTCCGAAGTCGTTCCGCTATTCGCTGCGGGCCTGGCTGTCGATGCCGGCGCACCGTCGTCGGCCGACCTGTGCCGTGGGTTGCTTCTGCCCCCGTCGACGGACTGGACACCACACCCCAACGCTCCCGAATGGACTCTGTTCGAAGCGGCTGACGCTCGGCGGCCGCCTTCGCGGAGCAGTGGGTCCAGCAGAAGGTCGCCGAGCCGATCAGCGGCAGGACGCTCGAACCGACAGCTGCATTGCGGGCGCTGGTAAAGGTCCCCTCCGGGCTCATCGTCCCTACCAACTATGGCTTGGCCATCGAGCTCTCGGCCGCTGCGGCCATGGGTTGCCTGCCGTTCGCTCACCTTGGCGAAGTTTGATCTGGCACTGGCCGCGCACAACGGCCTACAAGTGCTCCACCTGCACGGCGTCGTCTCCGATCCGGCGACGATCGTCCTCACCAAATCTTCCTACGACGCCGTCGTAGCCGACGAGCGCGTCCAGTTTCTCGTCCGCGACCTCGGCATTAATTAGGCAACGGCTGGTCTTCCTCGGTCAGCGTCTCAACCCTCAGGAACGACATCTCCGGCGCGATCTGCGCTGGGTCACTGAAGCCGCGACGAAGATGTCGGACCCTGCTCGGCACCTGCTCATCAACAGCCAGAGGAATCCTTCCGACGCTGCGGTCGAAGAGTGGTCGCGGGCGTCCGAGCTTCTGGGGTCTCAGTTCTGGTGTTCTCCGACCCGGCGGGCGCGCACCAGGCGACGCTCCGACGGCCCCGGGCGCTGGCCAGGCAGCTCTATCCCCTCAGGATGGACAGACCACAGCCCCGGCCGGGCAACCCGTGGACGTCCACTACCTGACGCTCCCTGTCGCGAAGCGAACCGACATGGACGATCCGGCGGCCTTCGGCGCCTACCTCGCGCAGACCTGGCAGAAAGGTCACATCCCCGCCTCCAGCCTCGACCCCGATCCGCGTCCACTCCTGGTCGGCCCAGGTGGGTACGGCACGAGCGAGGAGCTCCGACAGATCGGTCGACGGTCAGCCCTGCCGTCGCTGCTCGGCACGTTTGGGGGCTGGGTGGCGATAGACCGGCTGGCCGAACCTGGCGCCACGTTCGTGTGTCTCATGGCGGAGGCGGCCGCAATTATCCCCTCGCACGTCCCCAAGCTGACGCTGCCGCTGCGGCGAGAGGCAGCGTTCGTGTTCCTGCTCGACGGTCTCGACCAGCTGACCGTCGGGCGGGAAGGGCCGAACATTGGGCATACGAACAGCCACTCACGATCGGCGGCGGGACCAAATACCCCGACTTCACGATCACCACCGCGGTCGGCATCGAGGTCGTCCGGGAGCACCTCGTCATGATGGGCAACCCGAAGTACGCCGCTGACTGGGAAGCCAAGAGGGCCTGGTACCTAGCCAACGGCTTCCGGCCCTACGATGGCCCTGTCAGGCTGATCTGGCCCCACCGTGACGGCTTGGTGGGGCCATTCAAGTTGACACGGCCACTACGACCAACCTGCCGTCGCCAGCGAACGCGGCGTGCTCATTTGGACCGCTGACACCGGCGGTGTCGACCAGCCCGCCTGGGCGGAGGCCGCCAAGAGCTTTCTGGGAAAGGCGACGCCAAGGCGGCCCGTGAAGAAGAAGGCGTTCGAAAAGCGGGCGTGAGCAACCTGCGCCGTCGGGGCGTGCGCAGTTAGTGCACAGATCCGTGGCTTCGTGTCGGGGCTCCCTGGTCGCCTAGGTCGGCACCTTCCGGGTGGTCGTCATGGCCTTTGGTGACTGATTTTGCGCCAGTGATGGTGCTCGCCTGCATCTCCCCAGCCCATCGGGTAAGTGCTCCAGGACGGTTCGCCACGAGGGCTGCGTGCCGGTGTCGTTGCCCTCTCCACTGCGGAACACGCGGTTGTCGTGCCGCGGTGGACACAGTGCCACGTGCGCCCAAAGTGGGGATGCTCAGCGTTCAACACTGCCAGGGGCTGCAAAACGCAAGGCCGGCCGGCTGGCCACCTTCACGGCCGACCGCGTTACTGGAACGGCTCCCCTCTCTGTCACTCGGGCTCAACGAGACCGAGGGTGCTTCCGACGCGGTCGACACCACGGTGGAGGCGACCGGCTTGGGCACGCCGACCCTCGGTGCGGGGCCGCTCCGTGTGTTAGCGCTCGCGGTGCAACGGTCAGGCTTTCGGCAGGCGGAGGCTGCGCTGCATGGAAGCTGTTTGGCCGGTTGCACCCGAGTTCAGCGAAATGTCGCTTCGTTCCCCTACGCTGCGCGTCGCGGCCGTAAACG
>JBKJLP010000378.1:0-2568 GCA_046596735.1 Mycobacteriales bacterium
CGGGGGTCGGGTCACCGAGCTGATGGCCCGCCCCGCGATCGCGGCGTTGTTCCCGCACCTGTCGTCGGTCGTGCAACCCCTGTCCGGCGAGTACGCCGGCCGCCGCAGCCTCCTCGAGCGCCTGTCGTTCGTGCAGGGCTACGGGGTGGACCTCGGCCTGCTGATCGACATCGCCGTGCTCGAGGGACCGGCCGTGATCGCCCAGGTCGACCTCGGCACCCGTCGCCATCGCAACCGGCCGCTCGACGAGCTCGGTCCGCAGGCCCTCGCGGTGCTGCAGACCGCCCTTCGCCGAGCCGGCACCGGGCGCGGGGGCCCGGCCACCCTCGTGCGCCCCGACCTCGAGCCGGTCGAGATCGGCACCGATGAGCGCCCAGCGCTGCTCGATGTGCCGTCGTACTGCCGCCGCACCGCCTGAGCGCGACCGGACACGTCCCTAGGTCATTCGGCCCAGAGAAACCCCTAAAGGTGACCACGCAGAGTGGTCGATGCAACGGACGACAACAACCGGCACCAGGGCGAGACTGGACTGACCCATGGACCGCTCCACCCACCTCTACTCACGGCTGGACCTCACCATCGACCTCACCGACGCCGCGGATGCACCCAACTGCCACCGTCTTACCGAACTGGTGCAGGTGCTCACCGGCTGCAGCGCGGAACGCGCCGAGCTGGCAGTGAGCGACCCAACTCCCACCGGCCCGGCCACCACCGACCACGCTCTGCACACGATGGCCCGGGCCATCGTTCGGCTGCGCCACCCGCAGCCCGCCTGATCGCACCCCGGAGCGCTCCGCCGGCCTCGGTCGGCGGAGCGCTCAGGGTTCGGTTGCGGCAGGAGGGCTGAGACCCACGGACTCCACGAAGCCCACGCCAGGCCGGGCATCGGCGGCCTCCCAGGATGCCTCGATCTCGTCGAGCGGCTGATCGAGGACAAGGTGGCGCCACGCGTGGCCGACGAGGATCTTGAGGACCGCGGCGGCGGGCACGGCGAGAAGCAGACCAAAGAAGCCCCCCAGGGTGCCGCCCGCGAGGAGCGAGAGCATCACCACTGCGGGGTGCAGCTTCACGGCTCGATGCATCACCAAGGGACTGATGAAGTGGTTGTCGATCTGCTGGACGATCGCCATCACGACAGCCACCGCCACCGCCTTCGACAGGCCGCCCCCGGTGGTGAGGGCGATGACGATCCCGGGCACGGCGCCCACCCACGGCCCGATGAGCGGGATCATGTTGAACAGCCCCGCGACCATGCCGACGATCAGCCAGAACGGCAGGTGGATGAGCAGCATCCCGATGGATGCCATCGTCCCCACCACGATGGCGACGGCCAGCTGACCGCGGAAGTAGCCGCCGATCGCATGGTTCAACCGGCGCGAGACGACCATCACGTCGCCGCGGGCACGCTCGGGCACCAGGGCCCGCGCTGAGGTCCTGATGTGGGGCAGATCGACCAGCAGGTAGAACGCGATGATCGGGGCGAGCACGAAGATGATCCCGACGTGGAACACCTTGAGCAGCAGCTCCCGTGCCGTGTCGAGCTGCTCAGCGAAGCGGTCCTGCTTCTCCCCGGCCGACACGGTGCCATCGCCGTTCGCGTCCACGCTCTTCCTGCCGGAGAGCTGACCCTCGAGCTCGTCATAGGTCGGGATCTGGATGGGCCAGCTGTTGTCGATGGAGCGCTGCGACAGGTCGTTGATCGAGTCCTCGAGATCCTGGCGCAGCTCAGGCCAGTCAGCGGCGAGGTCGTCGTACTGCTTCGTGGCGAGGGGAGCGACGAGGAGCACCGTCACCGTGATCACGGCGGCCACCCCGAGGTAGGACGCTGCCGTGGCCAGTGCCCGGGGAAGGTGATGGCGCTGGAGCCGAGTGACGATCGGGTTCAGGAGGAACACGATCGCCCCCGCGAGGATCAACGGCGGCCAGATCACGCGCAGCACCCACGCCACGGCTCCGAGCACCACGATGAGCGCCGCGACGCCACACAGCGCCCAGCAGACGGCCCCCGCTCGACGGATCCGCTCCACCATCCCCCCGAACGCTACCGGGCGAGCCGGTGCGGCCGTCGGCCACCCGCGTCAGGCATGGACCGCCGGTCGACCTCTGGTCGATCGTCGTTGCCAGCGCGACCAGAGCGAGCACCCGGGGGGGATGGTCGACACGACGCGACGGTGCGGGTAGAACCTCGTGCGAGACCATGACCAGCTTCGTGATCGTTCCCGAGCGCTCCACCGTCATCATCGCGGCACGCTCCAGCGTGGGTCCGATCAACTGGCACGGCACGGAACCCGAGGGCCAGATCACCTGTGAGCTGCTCGACGGGGCCATCGACCTCTCGCAGGCGCCGACTGGTCACATCGCCATGCGGGTCGAGCGGCTGACGTCGGGCAACTCCGTCTACGACGCCGAGCTGCTTCGGCGGATCGACGCCCGACGCTTCCCCATCACCACCGTCACGCTCGATCGCGCGGCCGAGGTGGGCACCGACGGCCGCTTCGAGGTGGTGGGGCGCATGGACCTCCACGGCGTCAGCCGCCCGGTCGACGGCGTCATCGCCGTCGAGCTCGA
>JBKJLP010000489.1:0-3870 GCA_046596735.1 Mycobacteriales bacterium
GGGGCGCTTGCTCTCGTCGAGGCGCTTGAAGGTCCCGTTGTCCACTAGCAGCTGCGTCAGGCGCTGCCACTCCTCCTCGGAGCCGTCCGCCCACTCGACCCGATCGGGCTTGGTGAGCTCGGCGATCTCCCGCACCCACGCCACGAGCTTGGCGTGCTTGGTGGGGGCGCTGTCGAGCCCGGCGATCGTGGCCGGTGCGTCGAGGGGCGTGGTCATGGGATCATCTCCATCGAGGGCGTGCATCATGCTGAAGCAAGCGCAACAGCCGCACGGGGATAGTTACCCAGTGTGCCGCGAAGCGACGCTCAGCGCACCCCCCCTGTCCTGTGAGATCTGGCACCCGGAAGGAACACCATGGAAACAGCCCTGGGTGACCGGATGGGCGAATTGGCTGCCGAGCTCAAGCCGCGGTTGCGCGGGGTCCTGCACGAGGCGGCCTTCGCCGTCTCCCTCGTGACCGGAACTGCCATCGTCTGCCTGGCCGACAGCGCCCGTGAGCGCGTCTCCGCCTCGATCTACGCGGCCTCGGTCGCGCTGCTGTTCGGTACGAGCGCGGCCTACCACCGAGGCAGCTGGTCTCGTCGCGGCCACGCGCTGATGGCCCGCCTGGACCACTCGATGATCTTCGTGCTGATTGCCGGCACCTACACGCCGTTCTGTCTGCTTTTACTGCACGGCTGGCTGCGCTGGGTCATCTTCGGCGTGGTCTGGGGTGGCGCCCTGGGCGGGATTTTGCTACGCAATGTCGTCCGGCAACCTCCCGCCTGGGTCCCGGTCGCGCTCTACCTCGCGCTCGGCTGGGTTGCGGTGGCGGTGATCCCGCAGGTGCTGTCGCGGGGCGGGCTCGCCGTCTTGGTATTGCTCCTCGTCGGCGGCGTGTTTTACAGCCTGGGAGCGCTGGTCTACGCCCGCAAGAAGCCCAACCCGTCACCGCAGTGGTTCGGGTTCCACGAGGTGTTCCACGCGCTCACCGTGCTCGCCTTCGCGAGCCACTACATCGCCGTCAGCCTCGCCGTTTACCAGGCGTAGAGCCGCCCGGGAGCCTCACAGGAGCTCGAGGAGGGGCCCGATCTCCTGAGTGGCGTACCAGCCCAGTTCGTGACCTTCGGCATGCTCCAACGTGAACAGCGCGTCCTCGCTGCCGAGGTCAGCCTCGATCACGGCGTCGACCGCGGCGCGCACGTCCGCCTCAGCCTGCGGGTCGTCCACGTGCACCGCCTGGATCACCTTCAGCAGCACGGGCTCGCCGACATGCACGGCCCCGCGGTCTACGGCCGGAGCAGGCAGCACATCGGCGTCCGGCACCTCGGCGACGATGACCACCCGCCGTGGGGGCGCCTCGGCGTCAGCGTCCAGTAATCGCAGGCTGGCCCGGGAAGCGAGCGAGAGCGCGGCGTACTCCAGCTCGTCGTCGCCGCCCTCGGCGTACCACTCGCGTAGCGCCCCGGTGACCGCAAAACCCGGCAGGGGCGGATCGCCGACGGAACCCGTCTCGAGCAAGTGGCGTAGGCCCGGCAGGGTGGAGGGCAGGTAGACGCGCACGTCAGCCGACGGCGCGCAGTGGCGCCTGGAGCCGCTTCGCGGAGGTGCGCAGCGACGTCTCGAGCACCTGCGCGCGGCGGCTGGGGTCCATCAGGTTGGCCCCGATCGCCTCAAGGTCCTCGCGCCCGGGGCCGAGGAGTGTCACGCGACAGCCGGTGCCGGCGACCTTCTTCACCTCGCGGACCAGGCGACGCGTCACCACCCGACGGATCTGGCGCTCGACCCGCGCAGCGACTGACGTGGGGGCGTCGTACTCGAGCGAGGTCATCGGCGAGAGCACCACCACCTCGTCCAGACCGAGCGGAGCGACGAGGTCCAGCGAGGTAGGCGAGCAGGTCCCGCCATCGACATAGCGCCGCTTGCCGACCTGCACGGGTGCGTACCAGCCGGGGATCGCGCACGAGGCCATCACCGCCTGGCGCAACGAGGCGAGCGGCGAGCCCTCCTGACCGAAGGCGACGCGGCGGCCGCTGTCGTAGTCCATGGCCACCAACCACGTCGCTTGGTGCGGCGCCCAGCCGCCCTCGGGCAGCACAGCGTCGATCACGGCGCCGACCGGCTCGAGCGAGCCTCGACCCTCGGGCAGCACGGCGGCCAGCGCAGCCATCGGCGGGACCCGCCACGGGTGCAGCGCGTTGTGGACGACGGCGCGCGGCGAACCGATCCGCAAGCGGGGCAGCGGCGGCAGCGCGCCTCCCGAGTCCTTGTCGTAGTCGTAACCGATCTCCGGGTCGCCCGGCACGAGCACGCCGCGCTGATGGTTGAGCAGTTGCTCGACCGAGATGCCCGAGCCCAGCAGTCCGGCGAGCACCGAGCCAGCCGAGGTCCCGACGAGCACATCGGCCTTGCGCGGATCCCAGCCGTAGACCTGTTCGACCGCGGCCAGGGCGCCGATCGTCCACGCGCCGCCGAGGACGCCGCCGGCACCGAGGACCAGTCCGCGAGTGGTCACTTCACGGTTCCGACCAGCTCGGCGAGTGACTCCTCGATACAGCCGGCGAGCACATCGATGTCGGTCATGGCGTCGCGATCGGCGTTGAGCCCGTAATACACCCCGCCGTCGTAGGACGTCAGACCGATGGAGACGGCCTGCCCCTTCGCCAGCGGCACGACGGGGTACATCTCCAGCATCTTGGCGCCAGCGGCGTAAAGCGGGAACTGCGGGCCGGGCACATTGGTGACGACGACATTGAAAAGGCGTCGAGTGAAGCCACTCGCGACCCGAGCGCCGAGCGCATGGATCGTCGGGGGGGCAAAGCCGGTGAGCTGCACAAGCGCGTCGGCGCCGACCGCCTCGCCGGACTCCTTGTGGCTGCGCATCGCGAAGGACACCTGGTGCAGCCGCATGACCGGATTGCTCTCGCCGACAGGCAAATCCACGAAGTACGACGACACCCGGTTGCCGCCGGAGTCGTCATCACCGCGGACGGAAACCGGGACCATCGCCCGGACAGTCGTCGTGGGCTTGACTGACTCGCCACGGGTCAGCAGCCACGTCCGAAGCGCTCCGGAAACCGTGGCCAGCACGACGTCGTTGATCGTCCCGCCATGGACCTTGCGCACGCGCTTGTAGTCGTCGAGTTCGGTCCGGGCCATGCCGAACCGGCGCTGCTCTCCGATCGTGGCGTTGAGCGGCGACTCGGGGGCCGACTTGGCCATCATCCGAGCGCTGGAGACCAAGCCACCGGCCACCGTCGCCACCTTGCCGACCGTGGCCTTCGCGTCACCGATAGACGAGCGCGCAGTGTCCAGAGCTTGGGTGGGACGACGGATCAGGTCAGTCACGGCGCCGACGACCAGCGACGCAGCGCCGGGCTCGCGGTCGGGCACCCAGTCGTCCTCGGGCACCTCGCGCGGGGTAGGCGTCATGTCGAGAATGACCGTCCCGATGTCGACCGCCGAGACCCCGTCAACCATGGCGTGGTGGGTTTTGGTGATGATCGCGACCTGGCCGTCGTGCAGGCCCTCGACCAGGTAGATCTCCCAGAGCGGACGGTTGCGGTCGAGCCGGCGACCCTGCAGTCGACCGACCAGTTCGCGCAACTGCGCTGGGCTGCCCGGCTTGGGCAGCGCGCTGCGGCGTACGTGGTAGCTGACGTCGAAGTCCTCGTCGTCGACCCAGACCGGGTTGGCGAGGTGACCCGGGATGAACTTGACCTTCTGCCGGTAGCGCGGCACGAGCGCGATCCGCTGTGAGATGAGGTCGACCAGCCGGTCGTAGTCGAAACCGCCCTCGGGCGGCTCGAACGCCTCGACCCCGCCGACGTGCATCGCGGGCGTCGACGACTCCATGTAGAGAAAGGAGACGTCGAGCGGACTCAGCCGGTC
>JBKJLP010000503.1:0-5873 GCA_046596735.1 Mycobacteriales bacterium
CGGCCGGAGTACGTCCGATCATGCGCTTGGCCTCGGTACCGACCGCCACGATGACGCCGGTCCTGCTGTTGATCGCCACGACGCTCGGCTCGTTGAGCACGATCCCGCGCCCGCGCACGTAGACGAGCGTGGTCGCCATCAACACCAAGACCTCCGGCATCCTCGCCGTCGGCACCGAGGCCAAGCGGATGATCGGGCGCACGCCCGGCAACATCGTCGCGATCCGCCCGCTCAAGGACGGCGTCATCGCCGACTTCGACACCACCGAGCGGATGCTGCGCTACTTCATCCAGAAGGTGCACACGCGCCGGCACTTCGCCAAGCCGCGCATCGTGGTCTGCGTACCCAGCGGCATCACCGGCGTCGAGCAGCGCGCCGTCAAGGATGCCGGTTACCAGGCCGGAGCGCGCAAGGTCTACATCATCGAGGAGCCCATGGCGGCCGCGATCGGCGCCGGGCTGCCGGTGCACGAGCCGACCGGCAACATGGTCGTCGACATCGGTGGCGGTACGACCGAGGTCGCGGTGATCTCGCTCGGTGGCATCGTGACGAGCCAGTCGATCCGTACGGGTGGCGACGAACTCGACAGCGCGATCATCTCCTTCGTGAAGAAGGAGTACTCCCTGATGCTCGGCGAGCGCACCGCCGAAGAGATCAAGATGTCGATCGGGTCGGCGTTCCCGATCGCCGATGAGCCGCAAGCAGAGATCCGCGGCAGGGACCTCGTGAGCGGCCTGCCGAAAACGATCGTGGTCACGGCGGAGGAGATCCGTAAGGCCATCGAAGAGCCGGTCAACCGGATCGTCGACGCGGTCAAGACCTCGCTCGACAAAACCCCGCCTGAGCTGTCCGGCGACATCATGGATCACGGGATTGTGCTGACCGGTGGTGGTGCGCTGCTCAAGGGTCTCGACGAACGGCTCAAGCATGAGACCGGCATGCCGGTGCACATCACCGACAATCCGCTGCACTCTGTCGCGATCGGCTCCGGCAAGTGCGTCGAGGAGTTCGAGGCGCTGCAGCAGGTCCTGATCTCCGAGCCCCGCCACTAGCGGTGCGCGGGTCCCGGCTGCGGCTGCTGCTGATCCTGGTCGTGTTGACGGCGTTCACCGTCACCGCGATCGACTACCGCGGCGGTGCGGGTAGCTCGCCCTTCGACGCCGTACGACGCGCGAGCGACGCGGTGTTCAGCCCGGCCCAGCGGGCAGTCGGCAACGCCGTTAGCGGGGTGACGGGTGTGCTCGACCTCGGTGCCGACAAGGGTGAGGTCCGCAGACTGCAGCAGGAGAGCGACCGGCTCCGGGCTGAGCTGGCCGCCACGGACGGCCTGCGTACGCAGGTCCGTGAGTGGGACGAGTTGCTGGCCCTCAAGGACAGTCGCGACCTGTCTGTCGTGCCGGCCAAGGTTGTCGCCCTCGGCTCCTCATTGGGCTTCGAGCTGACCGCGACGATCGACGTGGGTTCCCAAGACGGCATCCGGGTGGGGCAGACGGTCGTCAACGGCAAGGGTCTCGTGGGGCGAACCAAGCGGGTCAGCGCGACCACGACGCTCGTCGTCCTGCTCGTCGACCGCGACTTCGGGGTCGGGGTTCGACTGGTGCGGACAGGTCGGCTCGGGGTTGCCACCGGCGACGGCGTCGGCCAGATGACCTATCAACTGCTCGGCCAGAACGACCGGGCCGAGGTGGGCGACGCCGTCTTCACCAGCGGCTCAGCGACCTTCGTCGCCGGTATCCCGGTCGGCCGGGTCACCGCAATCGACAGCAACCCCAACGCACTTACCCGCTCCGGCACGCTAGAGCCGTACGTCGACATCACCTCGCTCGACCTGGTCGGCGTCGTCGTGGACGGCCCTCGTACGGTCCCCCGGTCGCCGCTCCCTCGTCCGTCTCCGTGACCCTGCGTCGGTTCCTGCTCGGCGCGGCGACCGTGCTCACGGCGCTGCTGCTGCAGGGCACGCTGATCGCCCGCCTGCCGCTGCCGGGGACCGCCCCTGAACTGCTTGTCCTGGTGGTGATTTCCTTTGCCCTGGTCGAGGGTCCCATGTCCGGGCTGGTCACCGGATTCGTCGCCGGCATGCTGGCCGACGCCTCCGCAGATCACGCGCTGGGTCGGCTGGCACTGGCGTACGCCCTTGTCGGCTATCTCAGTGGGCTGTCTGACGAGGACCGGCCGAGATCGGCGCTCGCGCCCTACCTTGCGGTGGGGCTGGGGGTTGTCGGCGCAATCGCGATCTACGGCGTCGAGGGGCTGTTGCTCGGCGACGCGCGGGTCACCCTGCCCGCGATGCTGCGGGCCGCGTCGACGTCGGCGCCTTACGCTGTCGTCCTGACGCCGCTGGTCTTCCCTGCGGTCCGCGGATTGGTCCGCCGGATCGACGCCGAGCCCGTCCGACGCTGACGCGTCACTGGGTTCTGCGTAAGAGGGGAGGAGCGAGCGCTGTGGGCACGCGGTCAGGAGTCCGGCTGTTCGTGCTGCAGGTCCTGGTCGTGAGCGTGCTCGCCACTCTGCTCGGTCGGCTGTGGTTCATGCAGATCTATGCCGGCGACGCCTACAGCAAGGCTGCTGCGGACAACCGCATCCGCTCGGTGATCGAGCCGGCCACCCGCGGCATGGTGTTCGACTCCAGCGGACGGGTGCTCGTGGAGAACCGCACCGCCCTGGTCGTCTCGGTCAACCGCACGACGTTGCGGCGGCTGCCCGATCGCGGCAAAGACGTGCTGGCTCGGCTGGCCGGTGTCGTCGGGATTCCTGCCGTCGACATCGTCCGGCAGATCACGCCGTGCGGCGAGAAGCACGCCGACGGCACCCGGGCCAAGGCGCCCGACTGCTGGAACGGCTCGCCGTATCAACCGATCCCGGTCCGGTCCTATGACCTCGACGATCCCGAGCAGAGCCGGCCAGTGCTGGCGATCGAGGAGCACCGTGAGGACTTCCCCGGTGTGACCGCCGAGCTCGAGCCGGTGCGGCACTATCCCCACGGCACCCTGGCGGCCCACCTCTTGGGCTACATCGGGCCGATCCGCGACGATGAGCGCACCGACCCGCTGTACGGCGGCCTGACCACCGCCAAGGTGGGCCGCAACGGCGTGGAGCAGGTCTACGACCGCGCGCTGCGCGGCACCGACGGACGGCAGGAGTTGCTCGTTGATCGGCGCGGCAACGTCACCGGCACCCATGCCACCACCGAGCCGAGGGCCGGCGATGCGCTGGTGTTGTCGCTCGACCGGGATCTCCAGCGGGTCGCTGAGACGGCGCTGGCGCGGGGGATCGCGCGGGCCCGTGGGATTACCGACCCGCGGCGCGGCATCAGGTACAAAGCCCCGACTGGGGCGGTGGTGGTGTTGGAAGCCAACACCGGTCGGATCGCCGCAATGGCGAGCTATCCGTCGTACGACCCGACGTTGTTCACCAAGCCGCTCTTGTCGCAGACCTATCAGGCGCTGACCGACCCGGCTCGTGGGGCCGCCCTCTACAGCAACGCCACGCAGGGGACCTTCGCTCCAGGCTCGACTTTCAAGATCGTGTCCACCGCGGCGGCCGTGTCCGCCGGCAATTCGCTCTACGGCTCGTATGCCTGCCCGTCGTCGTTCCGGGTGGGCAACCGCTCGTTCCGCAACTTCGAGGGCGAGACGCTCGGCACGATCGACCTCCGTACGACGCTGATCAAATCGTGCGACACGGTCTTCTACGGCTTTGCCTACCGCGAGTGGCTTCGCGATGGCGGCTTGCGGCCCCAGGGCACGCCGCGCGAGAGCTTCGTCAACATGGCCAAGTCCTTTGGTTTCGGCACCAAGAGCGGCGTCGACCTCCCCAGTGATGCGGCCGGCTCGATCGTCTCGCGTGCGAGCCGGATTGCCGACTATGCCGAACACAAGGACGACTACTGCACGGGCGCCAAGAACCCCAAGCTCTCGGACTACCGCCGACAGATCGACGCCGAAAACTGTGTAGACGGGGCGACGTACAAGGCGGGTGAAGCGGCGCTGTTCGCGATCGGCCAGGGCGACGTGACCGTGACCCCGCTGCAGTTGGCGGCGGCCTATGCGGCACTCGCCAACGGCGGGACGCTCTATCAGCCGGTGCTGGCCAAGGCGCTGCTCGCCGCGGACGGGTCGACTGCCATGAACATCGCGCCGGTAGTCAGGGGCACGCTGCCGGTGAGCACGCAGACGTTGGACTACATCCGCTCGGCGCTGGCCGGGGTGACCCGCGACGGTGGAACGGCGCGACGGGCCTACGCTGGGTTTCCCCAGGACGTCGTCGCCGTCGGCGGAAAAACCGGTACGGCGGACAAGCAGGACCAGCAGCCGACGTCCTGGTTCGCGTCGTTCGCACCGGTGGACAAGCCGCGCTTCGTCGTCGTCGCGATGGTCAACCAGGGCGGCACCGGCGGCACCACCGCTGCGCCCATCACCCGCGAGATCTGGGACGCCATCTACGGGCTCGAGGGTGCTCGCAAGGTGTTCCCGCGCGGTGCCTTGCCGAGCGCGCTGCCGGTGGTGCGCGCCGACGGGACGGTCGCCCCGCCCGGGACCAAGACCGGCCGGCCGGCCCCTACGGTCACCTCCCGCAAGGCCGGTTCGTGACGACGCCGCGCAGCATGCCGCGGGGGGTGTCCCTCGGTCGGCGGCACGCGTCTTTGCGCGAGCGAGCGCTCGAGCGGGAGTCGCCGCTGCGCCGCATGGATGGGGTGCTGTCGCTGGCCGTGCTGGCCTTGATCGGCTTGGGCGCGCTGCTGGTCTGGTCGGCTACCCGACCGCGGCTGCTCGCTGGCGGGCTCGACCCGGACACCTTCTTGAAAAAGCACCTGATCAACGCCGGCATCGGGATGACGCTCGCGTCGGTTGCCGCGCTGGTCGACTACCGGTCGCTTCAGACGTACGCGCCTTTGGTCTACGTCGCTTCCTGCATCGGCCTGGTCGCGGTGCTGTCGCCGCTCGGGGCGACGATCAACGGGGCGCACTCGTGGATCGAGTTGCCCGCGGGGTTCCAGGTGCAGCCGTCAGAGTTCGCCAAAGTCGCGGTGATCGTGCTGATGGCGATGCTGCTGGCGGAGAGTCGGGACAACCGCAGCGAGCCGGGGGACCGCGACGTGCTGCTGGTCCTCGCGCTGGCCGCGCTGCCGCTGGGGCTGATCATGCTGCAGCCCGACCTCGGCACGGTGATGGTGCTGGTGTTCGTCATCCTGGGGGTGCTGGCGATCTCGGGGGCGCCGGCCCGCTGGATCGTCGGGCTGATCGTGGCGGGGGTGGCGATGGGGGTGCTCGTCGCTCCGCACCTGCTGTCGACGTACCAGAAGGACCGGTTCGCCGCCTTCGCCAACACCCAACTCGATCCGCGCGGAGTCGGCTACAACACTCGGCAGGCGCGCTATGCGATCGGCTCCGGCGGGTTGACCGGCAAGGGCCTGCTGCACGGGACGCAGACCCAGGGGCAGTTCATCCCCGAGCAGCAGACCGACTTTGTCTTCACGGTGGCGGGGGAGGAGCTCGGGCTCGTTGGCGGCAGCGCCGTGATCGGGCTGCTCGGGTTGGTGCTGTGGCGCGGGCTGCGGATCGCGTCGCTGGCCGCGGATCCGTTCGGGCGGCTCGTCGCCGTGGGGGTGGTGTGCTGGTTCGCGTTCCAGAGCTTCGTCAACATCGGGATGACGCTCGGGATCATGCCGGTGACCGGACTGCCGCTGCCGTTTCTGTCGTACGGCGGCTCGGCGATGTTTGCCAACCTGCTGGCGGTTGGCTTGCTGCAGAACGTCCACCTCCGCAGCGCCGCCCCCTAACCCTCGCTCGCGCGCCATCGGCACGTTGACGGGGAGGCGCGCCGGCGAGTCGGCCCGTCAGCGTGCCAAGGGGAGGGCGGCGATGGGGGTGCTC